>JAFGVL010000098.1 GCA_016938015.1 Paludibacteraceae bacterium | reverse complement strand
TGGGCTACCGAAAAAGAATTTTTAGATGGTTTTGCCGTTCACTATAAAACAGGCGAAAAAATTCCCGATGAGTTAATAACAAAAATTAAAACCTCCGAAAATTTTAATGTGGGTTATGCTTGTTTGCGTCAGTTGAGTTTTGGTTATTTAGATATGGCTTGGCATACACAAAAAAAACCATTTACCGGTAATGTGCCGGAATTTGAGAAAAAAGCGTGGGAAAAATCGCAAATTTTGCCGGTAGTTAATCAAACATGTATGAGTACGCAGTTTTCTCATATATTTTCCGGTGGCTATTCTGCAGGATATTATAGTTATAAATGGGCCGAAGTGTTGGATGCTGATGCTTTTTATGTGTTTAAAAAGGAAGGTGTTTTAAATCCCGAAATAGCTAAAAAATTCCGAGAAAAGGTGCTTTCTAAAGGAGGCAGTGAAAACCCCATGGTGTTGTACAAAAATTTCAGAGGTCAGGAGCCAACAATTGATGCTCTTTTAATACGCAATGGTATAAAATAAAACAGTGATTAATAAATCATTAATATATTTAAAATACCTAAAAATGGAGCTTCTTGTAGTAAGAAAAAAGTGTTTTGTTCGTTAGTTAATTGTATGTATCTTTGTTGATTATTTTTAAAAAAACTACAACAACTCTATGCTCGATTACATAAAAGGCGAAATTACTCAATTAAGCCCTACTCATGTTGTACTTGAAAACGCAGGTTTAGGTTACTTTATTAACATTTCGCTTCCAACCTATTCACATCTATCGGATAAACAGTCGTGTAAATTATACGTTTACGAAGCAATTCGTGAAGATGCCCATATTTTATACGGTTTTTTAGATACAACAGAACGCCAATTATTTCTTCATTTGTTGTCTGTATCAGGAGTAGGAGCCAGCACAGCCCGAATGATTATGTCTTCGCTTACAGTTGCCGAAATTCAAGAGGTTATTGCTACTTCCAATGTGCAAATTTTAAAATCGGTGAAGGGTATTGGTTTAAAAACAGCAGAGCGTATTATTGTCGATTTAAAAGGTAAAGTTCTTAAGTCCGAATCTGAATCCTCTGCTTTATTTGTAGTAGATAATGCCATTCAAAAAGAAGCTGTTTCTGCATTAGTAATGCTTGGTTTTAATCAACAAGCTTCGCAAAAAGTGGTTGAAAAAATACTAAAAGAAACACCCTCGTTAAAGGTTGAGCAGCTAATTAAAATAGCTTTGAAAATGATTTAATCAGATGATTTTTTTATAGACTAACTTTTGAATAAACGTCATAACATATTTTTCTTTTTATTGTTCGGAATTATTTTCGGAACAACATATCTTTGGGTAAATGTTCAAGCACGTTCGCTTAATACAACTACCGGCTATTCTACACAATCAACTACCGAAGATACATCAACAGTTACTTTTCCTGTAAAAGATGGCAAACTGGATACCTACGAAGATTTGTCCAAGAAATATCCGATGGATTTACAAGATCCTACTAATTACTCATCCGATGTAGAATTTGATTCAGAATCCGGATTGTATTTTTTTAGAACTAAGGTTGGCGATATGGATGTTGTAACTCCTTTTACAATGACCGAAAGTCAATACAAAGACTATAGTTTGAAACAATCCATGCAAAATTATTGGAGAGATAAAATGAAGGCTGAAGCCTTAAAAGAAAAAGACAATAAATTTTCGTTGACAGATATTAATTTAGACCTTGGTGCTGCCGATAAAATATTCGGACCCGGAGGCGTTCAAATAAAACTACAAGGCTCAACAGAACTTTTATTTGGATTTAAAATTAACCGGATACAAAATCCAACCTTATCCGAAAGAATGCGTAAGCCGGCTCCAATTTTTGATTTTGATGAAAAAATTCAATTAAACGTAAATGCAAAAGTAGGCGATAAGGTGAGTTTTGGTATGAACTACAACACCGAATCGTCGTTTGACTTTGACCAATCAAAAATAAAACTGGCTTTTGAAGGCAAAGAAGATGATATTGTAAAGAAATTTGAAGCCGGAAACGTGAGTTTGCCTCTTAATAGTGCATTAATTAGAGGTAGTACCGCATTGTTCGGATTAAAAACAGAAATGCAATTTGGTAAACTGAAGGTGGCTGCCATTGCTACGCAACAAGAATCAGAATCAAAAACGGTTAGTTTGCGTAACGGCTCTCAAACAACTAGGTTTGAGTTAAATGCAGACGAATACGACGAAAATAGACACTTCTTTTTAGCTCATTTTTTTCGAAATACCTACGAAAAAAATATGAGTAAGTTACCCTATATTAATTCAGGAGTGGTAATTAATAGGGTTGAAGTATGGATTACTAACAAACGAGCAGATTTTACCCAATCTCGAAATATAGTTGCCTTTATGGATTTAGGAGAAACGGCTTCTATAAGCAATTCTTATTGGTCTGTATTGGGTGGACAAAACCCGCATAATAAGGCCAATACTTTGTACGATTCAATTACAGCCATTTTGGGCGAACGTGATGTGCAACAAGTAAATGCAATCATGGGTAACCATTTTTTGCCGGGAGATGAAATTGATGGAGGTAAAGATTACGAAAAAGTAGAAAGTGCACGTAGGTTAGACCCCTCTGAATATTCAATAAACCCACAATTAGGGTATGTCTCTTTAAGAAGTCAATTAATGACTGATGAAGTGTTGGCAGTGGCTTTTGAATATACCTATCAAGGAAAAGTGTATCAGGTTGGAGAATTCTCTACCGATGGTATAGACCCGCCAAAGTGTTTGATTTTAAAATTGTTGAAAGGAACCAGTTTTGCTAATAATGTTAAAAACTGGGATTTGATGATGAAAAATATTTACTCTTTGGGAGCCTCACAAGTTCAGCCCGAAAATTTTAAGTTAGATGTATTATACCAAAGTGACTCCACCGGAGTTTATATCAACTATTTGCCGGAAGGTATAATTAAAAATCAACCCTTAATAAAAGTGCTCTCGCTCGACCGTTTAGATAAAGCAAATCAGTTGAGACCCGATGGTTTTTTCGATTTTATTGATGGCTATACCATTGATGCAGCGACAGGGCGTATTATTTTTCCGGTACTCGAACCATTTGGTAGTTCGCTTAGACAAAAATTTAACGATGACAATATTGCTTTAAAATACATTTTCTCCGAATTATATTCTGATAATAAAACTGATGCAATTGAGTATTCCGAAAAAAATAAATTTAAAATAAAGGGAGAATATAAATCTACTTCAGGTTCTGAAATTAGATTAAATGCTATGAATGTGCCTCAAGGCTCAGTAACTGTTACAGCCGGAGGAGTAGTTTTAACAGAAAACATTGATTATACGGTGGATTATGCCATGGGTTCTGTTACAATTCTAAATCAATCTATTCTCGAATCGGGTACAAGCATTGATGTATCGCTCGAAAGCCAGTCTTTTTTTAGCATGCAACGCAAAACCCTTTCCGGGGTGCATTTAGAGTATGGGTTTAATAAAGATTTTAGTCTTGGTGCAACCTATATGCACCTAACCGAAAAACCGCTTACAACCAAAGTAATTATGGGAGATGAACCCATGTCGAATACTATATGGGGGCTGAATGGAAGCTATAAAAAAGAATCACAACTTTTAACCAACTTATTGGATAAATTACCGCTATTAAAAACTACAGCTCCATCTAGCTTTACGTTGAATGGAGAATTTGCGCAATTAATACCGGGGCATTCAGATGTAGTTGGAAAACAAGGACTGTCTTATTTGGATGATTTTGAGGGCTCAAAAACAGGTATAAATATTCAGTATCCGTATGCATGGTACTTAGCCAGTACTCCCAGAGATTTATTTCCCGAAGCAGGACTGTCTGATAATGTAGCTTATGGTAAAAACAGAGCACTTATTTCGTGGTATAACATTGATCCAATTTTTACACGAAATACAAATACTACTCCCGAACATTTAAGAAACGATGTCGACCAACTTTCCAATCATTATGTAAGAGAGGTGTTGGAGCAAGAAATATTTCCTAATAGAGATCCTATTGTTGGACAAGCTAATTCTTTAACGGTATTAAACCTTTCGTATTATCCTACAGAAAGAGGACCCTACAATTTGGATGCTACCAATATTAATCCGGATGGTTCTTTAATGAACCCTGCCGGTAGATGGGGCGGAATTATGCGTAAAATGGAAGTAACTGATTTTGAGGCCGCTAATATTGAATACATTGAGTTCTGGTTAATGGATCCTTTTATTAATAATACAACAGCTAAAGGTGGGGAGTTGTATATTAATCTGGGTGAAATTTCAGAAGATATTTTGAAAGATGGCAAAAAATCGTTTGAAAACGGACTGCCCGTTAATGCCGATACTACTCAAACAGCTACCACTGTTTGGGGAAGAGTTCCTAAAACACAATCTATGGTAAATGCTTTTGACAACAACGAAAGCTCACGTATCTATCAAGATGTGGGGCTGGATGGCTTGTCTTCAGAAAATGAACAGACTTTTTCAACCTATAAAACATTTCTCGAACAGTACAAAGCTAAAATAGATCCGACTTATTTACCGGCCTTACAAGCAGATATGTTTTCGGTACTAAATGACCCTGCCGGCGATAATTACCACTATTTTAGAGGTTCTGATTACGACGACGGAAACGTAAGTATTTTGGCCCGTTATAAACGATACAACGGGATGGAAGGTAACTCTCCTGTAACTGCCTCAACCACCGAAAGCTATACCACTTCGGCAACCACCTTGCCTAATGTTGAAGATATTAATCAAGATAATAACTTGAGTGAATACGAACGCTATAAAGCTTATCGTGTGTTTTTACGTCCCGACTCAATGGTGGTGGGTCAAAATTACATCATGGATAAAGTAACAGCTAGTGTAAAACTAAAAAACGGAAATACAGAACAAGTTAATTGGTATCAGTTTAAAATTCCAATCAAAGATTCCTACAAAGAATACGGTACGGTAAAAGACTTTAAATCTATTCGTTTTATGCGAATGTTTTTAACCGGTTTTGAAGAGGAAGCGCATTTGCGTTTTGCCACCATGGAACTTGTACGCAGTGACTGGCGGAAATATGCTCGTAACGATTTATATCCTATTAAAACTCCTCCAACCGTATGGGGAGCTCTAGATGTTTCTGTTATTAACGTAGAAGAAAATGCGGACAGAAAACCGGTAAATTATGTATTGCCAACCGGTGTTACTAGAGAGCAAGACCCGAGTCAATCTCAAATACGACAAGAAAATGAACAAGCCATGTCTTTACGGGTAACCAATCTTGCCCCAAAAGACGCTCGTGCCGTGTATAAAAATACTAGTTACGATATGCGACAATTTAAACGCATGCAAATGTTTGTTCACGCCGAAAAAATGATTGACGATGTTACGAATCTAAAAAATTCAGAGTTAAGTTGTTTTATTCGTATTGGTTCCGATTTAAAAGAGAATTATTATGAATACGAAATCCCTTTGAAACTTACACCTCATGGTTTTTATGATCAAACCGAAAAATCAGGAGATAGACAAATTGTTTGGCCCGAAGAAAATATGTTCGATTTTCCACTCAGTTTACTTACAGATGTAAAAGTTTCCAGAAATAGAGAAAGAAGGCGTTCTACAAACGGAGTGTCTCTTGTTGAAACATATTCTGAATACGATCCTGAAAAACCAACCAATAAAATTACCATTCTTGGAAATCCAAATCTTGGCGATATTCAAAATATTATGATAGGTGTTCGTAACCGTTCTAGCGAAGTTAAAGACGGTGAAGTTTGGGTAAATGAGTTGCGCATGTCTGATTTTAATGAAGAAAGCGGATATGCTGCCATTGGTAATGCTACCGTAAACTTATCCGATTTTGGTAGTGTAAATATTGCCGGTAGAATCGAAACAACCGGTTTTGGTAGTGTAGAAGATAATGTGATGGACAGAAGAATGGACGATTTCTCCCAATTCAACGTATCTACAAATTTTGAATTAGGAAGGTTATTTCCCGAAAATTTCAAAGTAAAACTACCCATGTATTATTCCTATTCTCAAGAGTTGATTAAACCTAAATATGACGCATTTAACCAAGATGTGCTTCTTGATGAAACTCTTGAAAATGCCGAAACAAAAGCTGAAAGAGATTCTATTAGTGATTACTCGAATTCTGTATTTACAACAAAAGGTTTTAATTTTACCAACGTAAAACTTGATATAAGAGGAAAAAAACCTCATTTTTATGATCCCGCTAATTTTACGCTGGGATATGCTTACACCGAATCAAATCAACGTAATTCCGAAACAGAAAGAAATCTTACTAAAGATTACAAGGGTTCGTTTGATTACACCTATACCCTTACGCCAAGACCAGTAGAGCCATTTAAAAAAGTGAAGTTTTTAAACTCTCCTTATTTAAGGCTGATATCCGATTTTAATTTTTATTATTTACCATCAAGTTTTTCGTATAATACCACCTTAATGAGGCAGTATAACGAAATACAAATGAGAAATTTAAATAATGTAGAAATTTCTTATTCAGATCCGTATAACGCACTTTTATCTTCAAGCAAAGATTTTATTTGGAATAGGAAATTTGACCTCAAATACGATTTATCAAAAGCATTAAAATTAACTTACAGTAATGCTACAAATGCCCATGTCGACGAAACAAAATATACTCCGGTAAACAAAGAATTGTTTCCTACAGAATATCAAAACTGGAAAGATACCGTTATGCAGAGCATGCTTTCTTTTGGCAGGCCTCTGTCTTATCAACAGGTTTTTACAATTAACTATACGGTGCCAATTAACAAATTGCCGTTTTTAGATTGGGTTACATCAAACTTTCTTTATAACGGTGATTATACTTGGGATAAGGGTCCTTTAACTCAAGAAGACGAAGCTAGTGGTAGTATGGAATCGGCTTTAGGAAACAGAATAACTAGTTTAGGAGCATGGCAAATAGATGGTAGGCTTAACTTTACGCAGTTATATAATAAATCGCCTTATTTGAAGCGTGTAAATCAACGGTTCTCGTCACGTAAAGCTACCAACAGACAAAAAGTAAATGCACCACCACGCAAAAACGAACAAAAAATAAACCTTATTAAAGGTAAAAAAATGAAAGTGCTTCACCGATTAAACGCTTCATTAATAAAAGTTACTGCGTATGATTCGTTAAATTTGGAGTATAAAATTAAATATACTGTTCTGGATAAAAACACCATCGAAATTAATTCTAAAGAGAATAAAAAAGATGTAACGGTTGTTATTAATGTGTTAGATGCCGATGAAGTAAAGGGGCTTGCTAATGTATTACAGATAGGTGCTAATACTTTGATGATGATAAAAAATGTTTCTATAAATTACAACCAAAGTAATGGTATAGGACTAACAGGATATAAGCCAACCAATGGTCTTTTGGGTCAAGATACATGGGGTGGTAGGTATGCTCCGGGCGTTTTATTCTCCTTAGGATACCAAGAGCCCGATTTTTTAGATGCTGCAAAAAGAAATAACTGGTTAATAAATGATTCTACGCTCGAAGCTGCAGCAAAAACCTATACAACTGATTTCTCTCTTAAAATGGGTGTTGAACCGGTTTCAGGATTAAAAATTGATATTGGTTTTGCCAGAAATTATGCTACTCAATCTTTAGTGCAATATGTGTATGATGGCATGCCTTCTACCACAAACGGAAGTTTTAGCATGACAACCATTGCAATTTCTACTCTTTTCAATTCTAAAGGAAGTGTAAGCGATAATTATTATTCAGAAACCTACGAAAAATTTAAAGCAAATAGGGTAGAGGCTACTCGAATAATGAATGAAAAATACCGTGGTATGAACTATCCAAGAAGCGGATTTATGTCCGAATACTCTCACCTTCCGTCGCAATACGATGAAAGTGTAGGTTCGTTTAACCAAAATTCAGCCGATGTTTTAATACCTTCTTTTTTAGCTGCTTATACGGGTACATCTCTTGATAAACAAGAATTTAAGCTGATACCATCACTCTTAAAATTGCTCCCTAACTGGAGAATTTCGTACGATGGTTTATCGCAAATTCCATTTATTAAAGAAAATCTGAAAAGTGTTAATTTAACGCATTCGTACGTTTGTAAATATAATATAGGTTCTTTTTCATCGTATGCCAATTGGGTAGAAGCCGAAGATGGGTATGGTTTTGTTAAAAATGTGGTAATGGATAATCCTATTCCTTCTTCGCAGTTTGATGTGCCATCTGTTTCTATAACTGAAAATTTCAATCCTTTATTAAGAATTGAGGCTACGTTAAAAAATAGTTTAACGGTTAGTACCGAATACCGCACCGGCAGAAATTTGGCTTTAAATATTGCCAGTACACAACTTATTGAATCGTCGAATGTTGAATATGTAATGGGAATTGGATATCGGTTGGCAAACTTCGATTTAATTTTAAATTTGAAAAATGATAAAGAACAAAAAGTTAAAAATGACCTTAACCTTCGATTAGATTTATCTAAAAAGAATTTTAAAACATTGATAAGAAAAATTGACGACGATATGGCAACCCAAGCAACAGCAGGAGATAATACTTTTGGTTTGCAATTCTCGGCAGAATATGTATTTAGTTCCAAAATGAATATACGTTTGTATTATGATATGCAAACAAGTAACCCGTTGGTGTCGTCATCTTACCCAACATCAAGTCATAATTTTGGTATTAGTGTGAAATTATTGTTAACAAGGTAGTATCTTTGTAACTTTCTATTAAACGTATGAAGAAAATTTTTAGTGCAATATTATTATTATTTTTAACGCTAACGCTTGGTTTAAATGCACAAATTGTAGATCCTGTAAAATGGACTTTTGAACAAAATGCAATTTCTAAAACCGAAGCAGAGTTAGTTTTTAAGGCAATTATTGAAAAGCCATACCATATGTACGGTATGGATATTCCTGCCGATGGCCCCATTCCTACCTCAGTAACCTTTGATGAAATTAAAGGGGCAACTCTAGTAGGCGATGTGTTTGTTCATCCCTCGTCCAAACCGGTGAAAGAATTTGATAATACTTTTAACATGGAACTTACCTGGTATAAGGGTGAGGTGTTGTTTATACAAAAAATTAAAATAACAGACCGAAAAAACTTATTTATATCAGGTAACGTAAATTTCATGTCGTGTAACGACGAAAGTTGTTTGCCTCCGAAAAAAGTAGAATTTTCTTTTGGAAAAAAAGAGGCCGACGTACAGCCCGATAGTTCTGCATCTGTAGGTTTTATAATAGAACCTTTAAGTATTACACCTGCGTCTGACGAGAAAAATTATTGGACTCCGGTTATCGATCAAATAAAAGGCTTAGAAAGTGAAGAAAACTCCGACGAATCGTCTTCTACATCTTATTGGATTATTTTCTTAGCCGGTTTTATTGGGGGGTTATTAGCGCTGTTTACTCCTTGTGTGTGGCCTATAATACCCATGACGGTTAGTTTCTTTTTAAAACGCAATAAAGATAAATCTAAAGGACGAAAAGAAGCCTTGTTTTATGGAGTGTCTATCAATGTTATATATGTTGCTTTAGGTATTTTAATTACCTTAATTTTCGGAGCAAGTGCCTTAAATGAGCTTTCTACAAATGCTGTATTTAATTTGTTATTTGTAGTATTATTGGTTGTATTTGCTATTTCGTTTTTTGGTTTCTTCGAAATTACACTTCCTTCATCATGGTCAAATGCTTTGAATAACAAAGCCGAAAGTACCACCGGAATAGTAAGTATTTTGCTAATGGCATTTACTTTGGTAGTTGTTTCGTTTTCGTGTACAGGACCTATTATCGGTACTTTGTTGGTAGAAGTTTCTACGACCGGTTCCTTACTTGGACCAACAGTAGGGATGTTCGGATTTGCATTTGCACTGTCCATTCCGTTTAGTTTATTCGCTCTGTTTCCTACTTGGTTAAATGCAATGCCGCGTTCAGGAAGTTGGATGAACAACGTAAAAGTAGTGTTGGCATTTTTTGAGTTGGCTTTTGCTTTAAAATTCTTCTCTGTTGCCGATTTGTCGTATGGTTGGGGCTTGTTAACTCGAAATGTTTTTATCACCATATGGATTCTTATTGCAATCGCTTTGGGCTTATATTTATTAGGAATTATTAGATTTCCTCATGATAGTAAATACCAGCCAATAAATTGGTTTAGAAGAACTTTGGCTATTGCTACATTTATATTTGTAGCTTATTTATCGGGTGGATATTGGGGCGCTCCTTTAAAAGAAATTAGTGCATTTATGCCTCCCCAAGAATCTAAAAATGTTTTTCATGATTACGATGAGGGGATGAAATTTGCTGCAGAAAACCAACTTCCTGTATTTGTCGATTTTACAGGATATGGTTGTGTTAACTGTCGTAAAATGGAAGCGGCTGTATTTACCAACCCTGAAGTGGAACGCCTACTATCGCAGTTTGTTGTTATTAACTTGTATGTTGACCATAGAGAGCCATTAGCAATACCCGAAAAGGTACAAGAAAACGGCAAACCCTTACTGCTCGAAACCAAAGGCGAAAAATGGAGTTACTTGCAACGCATAAAATTTGGTGCAAATGCACAACCTTACTACGTACTGCTTGATAATGAAGGAAATGTATTGAGTAATCCGTATGCTTACAACGAAGACGTAAAAGCTTTTACCGAGTATTTGCAAAGAGCGTTGGATAAATTCAATTATTAATATGTAAATCTGACTATAAATGGCGCAAGGCTGACAAATGTACAGTTTTGCGCCGTGTTTTTTCTGACAAAACAGACTTGGCAGAAAAATTGTAAAAATAGATGCAGCAAAAATTTTAATTGATATGCGATATGACAAATAAAAAAAAAGGAACGGAAAAAAAAATAGAGAAAGACCCGATTGAAGAGGTAAATGAACTTAACCAAAATGTTGAAAATACAAGGGTGAAAGAAGATGATTCTGCCCAAAAATACGAAGAATTAAATGATACGCATCTTCGTTTATTGGCAGAATTCGATAATTATAGAAAAAGAACAATGCGCGAAAAAGCAGATTTGTTAAAATCAGCTGGCGAAGGATTGCTAACAAATATGCTTCCTTTGATTGATGACTTTGAAAGAGCCTTACAAGTAATGACCGATGCTACAGATATGGTTGCTGTAAGAGAGGGCGTTGAACTTATTTATGCAAAGTTTATCGATTTTCTGGGTAAAAATGGAGTAAAAGCAATTGATACTAATCAAAAGGAATTCGATACCGAATTTCATGAAGCAATTACAACTATTCCTTCACCAGAAGAGAATTTAAAGGGCAAAGTAATTGATTGTGTGCAAAAAGGATATACCTTAAATGATAAGGTAATACGTTATTCGAAAGTAGTTGTAGGAGAATAAGTTTATTTGCAGTTTAACAGTTTTGATTATCAGATAAACGATAGCTGTTAATTGTAATTAAATTGTAAAAGAGTAAATTGTTTAATAGTAAATATTTATAAGGTGTCAAAAAGAGATTATTACGAAGTACTTGGCGTTTCTAAAAACGCTTCGGATGACGATATAAAAAAAGCATATCGCAAAAAAGCGATTCAATTTCATCCTGATAAAAACCCCGGAGATAAAGTAGCCGAAGAAAAATTTAAAGAAGCTGCCGAAGCTTACGAGGTGTTAAGTGATGCCCAAAAACGTCAGCGTTACGACCAATTCGGACATGCCGGAATGGGCGGAAATGGTGGTTATGGAGGTGCTCAGTGGAGTGGAAGCATGGAGGATATCTTTTCGCATTTCGGTGATATCTTTGGCGGACACTTTGGTGGCGGATTTAGTGGCTTTGGTGGTAGTAGTAGAGGTGGAGGTCAGCGAGTAAATAGGGGTTCTGATTTACGCGTAAAAGTAACCTTAACATTGAAAGATGTTGCCAATGGCGTTGAAAAGAAACTGAAAGTAAAAAAATATGTTACTTGTTCGCATTGCAATGGAAGTGGAGCTGCCGATGCCAAAAGTGTAACTACTTGCAGCACTTGTAAGGGCTCCGGTAGAGTAACACGTGTGCAACAAACTATTTTGGGAGCGATGCAAACTCAAAGCACTTGCCCAAGTTGCGGTGGCGACGGTAAAACAATTACCAATAAATGCCCACATTGTAATGGAGAGGGTATTGTTCGTGATGAAGAAATAATTGTTGTAAATATTCCAGCAGGAGTAATGGAAGGGATGCAACTTTCTGTTAATGGAAAAGGAAATGCCGCTCGACGTGGAGGTGTTAACGGTGATTTGTTGGTTGTAATTGAAGAGGAACCGCATCCCGATTTAATTCGCGATGAAAATGATTTGATTTATAATTTATTATTGGATGTATCTACTGCTATTTTAGGGGGCTCGGTAGAAGTTCCTACCGTTGACGGAAAAGTAAAAGTAAAAATTGAACCCGGTACGCAACCTTCTAAAGTATTGCGATTAAAAGGCAAAGGCTTGCCTAGCGTAAATAGATACGGTACAGGCGATTTATTAGTTAACATAGGTGTTTATATACCCGAAAATTTAACGAAAGATGAAAAGAAAATCATCGAAAAGTTACAAGAATCACCCAATATTCAACCAACAATATCTGCCGGAAAAGATTTTTTTAAACGAGTAAAGCACATGTTTGAGTAGCGAGTTTAGAGTCAAGAACCAAGACAAGAGAATAAAGACTTAGAAGAGATGCAATGCTTTGCGTCTTAATGCAGAATATAAAGATATAATATTCAAATAGTTATCTACAATCATTAAAATGGTACAAATAGGAAAATACAACGATTTACATTTAACCCGTTTTTGCGATATGGGTGCCATGTTTGATGGTGGCGAAGCGGGCGAAATTTTGATGCCTAAACGCTACCTCAAAGATTGGATGGAAGTGGGTAGCTTGGTGCATGTACTTGTATATCCCGACTCTGAAGATAAGCTGGTGTGTACCCGCGAAAAAGCGTATGCTCAAGTGGGTGATTTTGTGTTTTTGCAAGTAGAACTTGTTAACGAAGTAGGAGCTTATTTAGACTGGGGGGTAGCACGAAAATTATTTGTGCCTATACGCGAGCAACGTGCTCGTATGCAAGAAGAGGGTGTTTATTTGGTACATATATGTTATAACGAAAATACCCACCGCATTTACGGTACTGCTAAATACGATCAATATATAGACAAAAGCAAACCTCCTTATCAAATGGGAGATGAAGTACAAATATTAATAGCCGCCAAAACTGATTTGGGTTTTAAAGCGATTATTAATAATCAGTATGTGGGTATGTTGTATGCTAACGAGTTGTTTGATACACTCGAATTGGGTCATACTTGCACTGCTTATATAAAACGGGTACGCGACGATTTTAAAATTGACCTCAGTTTATCTAAAATAGGATATGCGCATGTTGCCGATTTTTCGGAAGAACTGCATCAGCGATTAATAGAACGCGGAGGTTTTATTGCAGTTACTGACAAAACAGAAGCCGAAACCATTTACGAATTATTTGGTGTGAGTAAAAAAACATTTAAAAAAGCCCTTGGCGATTTGTACCGCAAACAGTTAATTAGGATTGATCAAGAAGGTATTCAACTGCTTACCGATAACACAGCCTCTAATTAAATTTATTTTTTTCGCAGGTTGATGGGTATAAAATCCAAATTATAACCCGAATTTTTTATTTCTTCGGCAAATACAGGGTTAAACCTACACACTTTATACACCCTTGAGTTAAAATGTGCATAATGATCAAGTGTTGGTTGGTACTCTTTGCCGATATACAAATACTTCTCTAAACTAAAATGGTTTTTTAAATAACAGTTGTCGTCAGCAAAGTCGCTGTATTTAGCATAAAAACAATCGTTTTCCAATTCGTTTCGGCACACAGATACAACAAGCAATTTGTAATGCATACCTTTGGCAAGGGTAAAATTAGCGGTACTTGTTTGTTTAGTCCAATAATAAATAACAGAGGGATTTTTATAGCCCATTACTTGTACAAAGCTGAAATTTATAAGCGTATCGGCTCCTTTTTTAAACTGTAAATTTGCGCAACCCACATAGTTATTCATATCTAATCGAATCAAGGTGTCTACCGTAATTTTTTCCAATTTTAGTAGTTCGTAGCGAAGGGTATCGTTAGCAAAACTGTGTGTTGTAAAAAAAAACGATAGTAATACAATAATGATTATTTTTTCTCTCATGTTAGAGGATACAAAATATAGGTGTTAATAGTTCGAGTGTCTTTGTGTTTCAAATTTAGGGAAAAACAACAAAAGATGGTGAAAATAAATCCACTTTTTCTTGTTTATATCTTAGAATGCGGTTGTTAGGGGCTGGCAATTATTCTATTGTTTCAAGAAATTGTTTTGCGGTTAAAACTGGTAACTTTGAGTTTTTAAAATCTTTGAGATTCCTTGAGATAATTAGATTTTGATAATTTTCTATAGCTGTAAAATATTGAAGCCCATCTTCAAAATCAGAGAAAGTATCATCATTTAATGCTAATCCAATTATTTTGTCATTTAGAGGCAATGTTTTAACAATTAATCTTAATTTTCTTAAAATTGATTTAGCTTGAACTGAACTCATTTGGTGTAATAAAACATAACTAGTATTGGCGATACTTAAAGATGAAACAGATAGTTCAATCCGATTCTTGTCCGCTAATGAAAAGAGTTCTGCCGCTTCTTCATAAAAAGGCTCTCTTTTTGAAAGCAAATCAATCAAAATGTTAGTGTCTAAATATATTTTTTTCATTTATATTTTTTTTCTAAATATTTGCGATAATCCTTTTTATAGTCAAAATCAGAAGGGAGACTTATAACTCCACTCAAACTTTCAACAAGAGGAGTAATGTTTTTAGTTTTTTCTTCTTCTTTTTGTTTAGTTATGTTGTCAAGGTAAGACTCAATCATTTTAGATAGACTAACCTTGTGTCCACGAGCATATAACTTTGCTCTTTCGATAACATTGTCGTTTAATCTTAATGTCAATTTTGTTTCCATAATTTCCCTATTTAGTTATACGTGCAAATATAAGGATATTATACGTCATTTCAAAATAATCGGCTCACTTTGAAGTAAGGTCATTTATTCCAATCATCTATCTTTTATACTTAATACTTCTCCATTGTAAGTCTAGCCATAAGGTAACTAACCGTCGATTCGGCTCCTTGGTTGAGGTTTACTTGGTACTCTTCCAGTCCGTCGTAGCAACCGCCCGTACAAGGGTTATATATTATTTGATGCAGGCGGTTGTTGCCTAAAAACCAGTTGAAAGCGGTTTCCATTTGTAAACGGTAGGCATCATTTTGAAATACTTCATAGAATTTATCCAAGGTAAGTATGGTGTAGGCTACATCGATGGGTTGTTCGCCAAACTGTTTTTTGGTTTCGCCTTTTTTTAGCCATTCTCGGTTGGAAATTACTTCAATGCCGTTTTCGTTGAATATCTTGGATAGCAAAAAGTCGAAAGATGTGATAGCTATTTCTTTGTAAATGGGTTCTCCTGTATGCAACCAGGCGTAAATCATGGCTTCGGGCAGGATACTGTTAGCGTAGGTGAGGTAACCCTCAAACCAGTTCCAATTATCACTTGCTTCATGTTTATACATTTGTACCAATCTATTGGCAAAGGTAATGATGAGCGCGCTTTTTTCAGGGCTGTCTTTTGCTATTTGACAGGAGAAAAGTCCTTTAATAGCAAAGGCCATAGATCTTGTAGAATGTATTGTGTTGAGATGATGCAATGTTTTATCAACTATTGTTTCGGCTTGTTGGATGATATTTTCGGGCAGTATTCCTGTTAACGAAATAACATAGCCCAATGCCCAAACAGCCCTTCCATTAGAGTCTTCGAGGTTGGTAGTATCGTTTTGCTCGGTAAATTTGAGTTCTTTGTTTACATAGTTTAAAAAATTACCGTTGGGTTGTAAACAGAAATGTATAAAGCTAAGGTATTTTTGTATTTCATGAAGGTTTGTTTTATCATGTGTGAGTTTGTAATGCATACAAGTAGCTACCATTGCGCGTGCGTTGTCATCAAGCGTATAGCCGGTTTTCAAGTCAGGATGATTTCTTTTTGCAAACTGAATAATTCCGGTTTGAGTGGTCATTCGTTTGAGGTGGTTGAGTATGATAGGCGGATGGTTATAACGGACTGTCATATTTTCTCCACCGAGTTTTTCGAATAACATAGCATGTGCTACGGCCGAATTCTCCCAAGCAGTAAACACTATTTTTTGTAGGGTATTAGAACTGATATTTTTGCGTAAGGGTTCGTTGTTCACTAAACGGAGAACTCCTTCTGAAAGTTGTTTTGAATTATCAAAGTCGAAAATAATACCGGTATCTTCGGTTAGTATTTCTTTGGCATGAGGAATAGGTGTGGAAATAATAGGACAAGCACAGCTCATAGCATACACAAAAGTTCCACTAACAGCTTGGTTTGGATCGTTGGAGGTAAAAAGATAGATGTCTGTCATCTGTAAATATTCTAACAATTCGGGGAGTGCTAAATATTGATTGATGAAATATACATGCTTTCCCAACCCATTATCTTTTACCATTTTTTCTAAGCTTTCTCGGTATTTCTCCCCTTCGTTTTTCTTCACTTCGGGATGTGTTTTACCAATGACAAGAAACATCACCTCGGGACATTCTTTTACGATAGTCGGTAGTGCTTTGAGTGTGGTTTCAATGCTTTTATTAGAACTGAGCAACCCAAAGGTGGTGAGTACTTTTCTTCCTATAAGATTATATTTTTTCTTCAACAGCTTTTTACCAAGATGAGGTACAAGGTGTGTGCCGTGAGCAATGACAGACATTTTTTGTGGAGATAAATTGTAATCGCTTACTAATATGTTTGCTGAAGTTTGCGTCATCACAATAATAGATTCACAAGTGTAAGAAATGCTTTGTATATTGGCTTTTAGAACTTTGTTAGGATGTGGAAGTACGGTATGAAAAACAATTAGAAGGGGTTTTGTAAGTGCTGATAAAAATTGTAAAAAAGCTTGTTCTTGCTTGGCAAAGAACCCAAATTCGTGTTGAATAAGCACTATTTTTATGTCCGGATCTTGGTTAATGGTAATTGCCATTTTTGTGTATTCTCTGGCTTGCGAAGTATTCAAGACAAATTTTACTTCTTCCGGATAAGAATAGCTTGCATCTCCTGATTCTAAGGCACATACTTTAATAGTAAGGGAGTTATTAAATTTATTATCCAGGGCTTTTATCAAATCCTCCGAATAAGTAGCGATGCCACATTCTCTTGGAGGATAGGAGGTTATAAATAAAATCTCGGTTGGTGTATGCATATTGATTGGTTTTGTTTGTTATTAGACGCAAGGCATTGTATCTCTACATTTTTTCATTCTTCGATGCCTCCTTATAGGTTAATAATTCATCAACAAGAGCTTGTAAGTTTAGGGTAGCACAAGCAATTTTATCGTCGGCTGCCCCGTAATAGATAAATAAGGTTTCACCAAAAACAACAGCTCCTGTGGGGAAAACTACATTATTTACTTCTCCTTTTAATTCCCATTCGTATTCGGGTTTAAATAATTCGTACGGTAAACGGGCAATTTCTTTTAAGGGATTATCCAACTCTAACAAAGCGGCACAAGCACAATAGATAAGTCCTTTGGGTGTTTCTTTTACGCCATGATAAATGAGTAGCCACCCCTGTTTTGTTTCAATGGGAGGGCATCCGCTGCCGATGTATGACGCCTCGTGCGGAAACACCGGATCCATCACGATATGTTTATGTAAATGGTGAAAATATTTCTCCCAAAAATCGTGGGTAAGTTCGTCTAGACTTTTAACCGAAACCAACTGAATGCCTGGTCGGATGCGATGCATAAACACTAGTTTGCCTTTTATTCTGCGAGGGAAGAAAAGGCAATTTTTATCCCACAGCATGATTTTTTTTTCAGGGTCGCCTTCTTGGTAATAGAATTTATGGTTGTGGTAATAGTTTTCGTTTACGGTTCCGCTTTTTTCGGCAAGAAATACAAACTTAGCATAGCTGATAGGTGGAACAATGAGTCCGTGTTTTTTAAACTTTATTAAATCTGTGGATGTGGCTAAGGCACCTCGCGCATTGGTGCCATCGTAACCGGTATAGGTCATGTAATAGGTATCGTCAATTTTTGTGATGCGTGCATCTTCTACGCCTTGAGTTTCATAGTCAAATTCCGGAACCATAAAAGGTTTATCCCATCTTTCGGCAAGGGTTAGCGGACCATCAAAACGGCAATAACCCACCGTGGAATGATTGCCTTTTTGTACAGCACGATAAAACATGTGTACGCTATCACCTACACGTATTACAGCAGGGTTAAGTACCCCTTCATTTTCAAACTCTTGTCCTGATTTTTCTAGTAAAATGCCAATTTTTTTAACTTCAATCATCTTTAATTAGGGGATAAAAAAAGAGTATGAACCAACGATGTGGAACATACTCAGTTGTTTTCGCACTATGCGACTATGTTTAGTTCTTGTAACGTAGGTTAAAACTCGCTGCTTTTGTGTTTTTCGTCTCTTTTAAGAGCTTTTGCGGCTCTTTTTTCTTTTAAGTTTTTTTGCGGCTCTTTTTTTCCGGCTTTCGGATTAGGACTTTTTTCTTTTGACATGATTCGAATTATTTATTATGTAACGAGTACCCTTGAACCTTTTTTGAATAGTAATAGGGTAAATGTACGGATTTTTTTGTTAGTAATGCTAAGTTATTGATACAAAGTGAATTTTAAATAATATTAGATTCTGAATTTTTGTTGTGAAAAATCCATATCTATCTCATGCGGATAGGTATGGATTTTACTCTATTTTTATAGTTATACATTAACGAACACTTTATTTACAAATTGTTGAGAGTTACATTATTTTAGTTTTAGATGAGGAGTGTGAAATATTTCACTGTTACTTGGAATAGAACTATCGCCCATATTTTCGGCAGTAACAAACACTTGCAAAGGTTTAGACGATGTTGTTGCTTTTAACGAAGCATTATTTTTACTGTTACTTACTAACATACCTAGGTTAATGGGATTGGATTTATCGGTTGTAATCCAAACCAAATAAACTTGGGCGGGTGGAGTTAATCTATCAGCAGCAGCTAAATACTTTACATTGACCTCAATAAGATAATTTTTATTATCATCTTGAGTTAATTACAACTTTTTTTATATCTTAAAATGCGGTTGTTAGGGGCTAGGTGGTTAATTTTATTTTTCTTAATTCTTTTTCATTACAGAAAAAATGGTATTGTTCCCAATAATAATTTTCTCCTTCAATGTAATTTTGATTTTTTGTGTAGTAAACAAAATTGATATAGGGTGAAAAATAATAAAGGTTTATTTTGAACATATATTTTATAGCTCTTAGTTTTAGAAGATTCTTATGAAATGAAAAATCCACATATGGTTTATAATTTTTAAATCTACAAAAAATTCTTAGAGCACAAGAGTTATATTCATCTCCGTGCGGTTCAATATACTCAATCCATTTATAGGGTATTACCCCTACAACCTGTACTTCACAATGGAACTTATTATTTCTACTTTTTAATGTAAATTTATTGTGCTTTGTTCTATAGATTTTGCGTATTTCGGGTAAAAAAACTTCAACGCCGTTGTAGGTTGCATCTTTTATGAAGCCAGCAGTAGTACATCCATTTGGGTATTTTTCTATTTGATTTAAATTAATTATTATAACTTTTTTTCTACTCCCTTTTGTTGTATATACCTCTGATATTATTTCTTTAGTAAGGTTTTTTAGTAGTTTTATGTTTGTAAGTTTTTCTTTAGTAGAAAGCTTTTTTGAAAGAGAATATATATGATATGCAATAATTACAGATATAATTATGCTAAGTAATCCAATTATCCAGTCGTAATTGTCACTTAAAAAATCCCATATTGTACATAAATATATACAAGCTATATCTTTCATATTATATCTTTGGTTATATCATTATTGCATTTTGGTGTTTTTCTCTACTTGCCCCTAATTAGTTTATATGTACGGTTTTATCTTTTTTTTCGAAAGTAAGTATTTATTTTATAAATAACTAAAAGTTTGTTTACTATTTCTTAACAACAACTTTAAACTATTTATTTAAGTGCTTTTGGGGAGCAACAAAAAAGACCCTGCTTGACAAGGTCTTTTTTTATGTTGGATAAAGGGAAGTTAATCGTTTTTCTTTTTCTGTGGTAGTGGAGTTATGCCGGCCATTTCACCAATCACGTTTACTAAGTCGGAACCGGTTGGAACAACGATTTTAGCGTTTTCACTAAGCGATTTTTCAAGGGCTTCCAATTTGCGTAATAGTTGCGCGTTGCCTACAAAATATTTATCAGCGGCTTCGTTCACCAATTTAATAGCTTCGGCTTCCCCTTCGGCGTGTAATATCTTGGATTGTTTATACCCCTCGGCTTCTTTAATTTTGGCACGTTTTACCCCGTCGGCAACTGTTTCGGCTGCAGTGGCAGAGTCGATAGCGGCAATTTTTTCGTTTTCGGCTTTAACTACCTTATTCATGGTTTCTTGCACATCACGCGGTGGGTCAATTTGTTTTAATTCCGTACGCACTATTTCAATCCCCCAATTGGCGGTTTCGTTGTGCAATGTTTTGTACAATTCAGCATTTATTTTACCGCGCTCGCTGTTGGCCGATTTTAAAGTAAGTGTACCAATAATGTTACGTAAGGTAGTGCGTGCTAAGTTCACAATCTGATATTGATAATTGTTTACATTGTAAACAGAACCTTTTACGCTTTCTTCATCCGATTTTACTTTGAAATAAACTTGCGCATCTACGCTGGCATTCAAATTATCGTTGGTAATAATTTCTTGAGGTTGCGCATCTACCATTTGCTCGGTAACATTTATTTTATACATATTGTCGATTACCGGAATTATCCAATGAAAACCGGGCTGAGCAAATTTATAATACTTACCGAGTCGTTCAATCAAAGCACGTTGTGTTGGGCGTACAATCCGAATGCCTATTAAAAAAATAAATAAAGCAGGAATAATAAAATACAAGTAAATCATAGTGTTGTCCTTTCTTTT
>JAFGVL010000097.1 GCA_016938015.1 Paludibacteraceae bacterium | reverse complement strand
GGTTTGGAAGAAAGAGATAAAAGAGTAAAAATAGAATACTTCTTGTTTCGTATCTTTTAAACAAGTTATACAGAATAAACTGATTATGCAATTAAGGTGGTTGAGCGAAATCGAAACCACCTTTTTTCTGCTTGTAGCCTAAAAAATGGTTAAGTTACCATTTGCGTAACATACGTGTTTCTACAGTATAATCTTCTATGGTTTTTATTCCTATAGTTGGATAAAACTGTCCTTTTTCCAATGTTTCATCTGGATTATCTGACATTTCTTTCTTCTTGCTTACAACGGCCGAAAAACTATAGGGGTGAATAATTTTACCGTTTTTCATTTTAGCACCGTATTGAATTACTCTAAAATCGTAGGCAGTAGTGCCTATAACATACCGATATACAAATTCGTAGGTGGAGTAATCTGCCCAAGCAGCATTCTTATTCCCGTCATAATTTTTCATTATCTCGTATCCTTGTGTAGGTGTTCCCATTTGATCTAACACTTGTTGTTGTAAGTATTTTACAAGGTTAATATCTTCAATGTCTTCAACCCCGATGCTAATTAACCGTTTAGTATCGTCTAAAAATGCGAGTACCAATGTTGAATTGGTTTTTTCTTTGATACGAATATCTTCTCCTTGCTCGTAATACTTCATGTCGGTTAAAATGTGTTCTCCTTTGCTATTCACGCATTCGTTTACCTGAGTAAGCTCTACATTGGTATTTAGTGTATAGCATTTGTAGCTAAATTTTTTGTCGGTTACTGTCGGCGCATTTTCTACAGGAGCAAGTTCTCCTTTATTTTTAACGGCAGTTGGAGTTGTTTTTTGTTCGTCGTTATTTTTTTTAAATAAACCCTCTAATAGTTGGGCATTAGATACTATTGAACTGCCGATAAACAAGACGAAAAAAACGGTTCTAAAAAAAATATTCATAGTTAAAAATTTTAGGTTGTAGGTTGTTATCACAATTATACAAACAAAAATACACTTATTTTTAAAATAGCGTTAGAAAAGTTTTGAACAAATTTGATCTCCTGAATTTTAATATTCTCCACTAATTAGCACTAAATTCCACTAATTAAAAAATATTGACCCCGATTACTTTTGAATAAGTTTGTATTTTTAGATTTCTTCAAAAAAATTCGTGTTAATTCGTGAAATTCGTGGACAAAATCTTTACTATCTTTGTGTGTTTTTTAAAATTATGCAACATGCATTATTAATTATGAATTATCCAACATGACCATAGAACAAAAGATAACCGATATAGTGGCTAATGCCATCCAACAATTATACGCTACTGCTATTCCTACAGAACAAATTCAACTGCAAAAAACCAAAAAAGAATTTGAGGGAGATATTACAGTAGTAATTTTTCCATTTGTAAAAGCTGCACGCAAATCACCCGAACAAACCGGACAAGAAATAGGTAACTATTTGAAACAAAATGAACCTGTTATCCAAAGTTTTAATGTTATTAAAGGGTTTTTAAATCTTTCTATTTCTACTGCGTATTGGTTAGAATTACTCGAAAAAATCAATACCGAAAAAAACTTTGGGTTTAAGGCTGCCGATGAAAGCTCACCTTTGGTAATGATAGAATACTCTTCTCCAAATACCAATAAACCCTTGCATTTAGGGCATATTAGAAATAATTTATTGGGCTTTAGTTTGGGTGAAATAGTTAAGGCGAATGGAAATAAGGTGGTGAAAACCAATATTGTAAACGATAGGGGTATTCATATTTGTAAATCGATGTTGGCATGGCAAAAGTATGGGAAGGGCGAAACCCCTGAAAGTTCCGGTTTAAAAGGGGATCATTTGGTGGGGAACTATTATGTGCTTTTCGACCAAAAATATAAACAAGAAGTAAGTGAGTTAATGGCCAAAGGCCAAAATGAAGAGGAGGCTAAAAAGAATGCACCGCTTATGCTTGAAGCGCAGGAAATGCTTCGTAAATGGGAATCGGGCGACAAAGAGGTGTATCAGCTTTGGCAAACCATGAATGGATGGGTATATGTCGGTTTTGACCAAACCTATAAAAAATTGGGCGTCGATTTCGATTGTATTTATTACGAATCGGAAACCTATTTATTAGGAAAAGAAAAGGTGCAAGAGGGCTTAGAAAAAGGCGTGTTGTACCAACGTGAAGATGGTTCTGTTTGGATTGATTTAACTGCCGAAGGACTGGATGAGAAGCTCTTACTTCGTTCGGATGGAACTTCTGTATACATGACGCAAGACATAGGTACAGCCAAAATGCGTTTCGATAAATACCCTATCGATAAAATGGTGTATGTGGTTGGAAATGAACAAAATTACCATTTTCAAGTGCTTTCTATTGTGTTGGATAAACTCGGATTTAGTTGGGGTAAGGATTTGGTGCATTTTTCTTATGGTATGGTTGAGTTGCCCGAAGGTAAAATGAAATCGCGTGAAGGTACGGTGGTCGATGCCGATGATTTGGTTGATGATATGGTGGCTACAGCTCGCGAAACATCACAAGAACTAGGTAAACTGGAAGGTTGCACCGAAGTGGAAGCCGAAAATATAGCCCGTATGGTTGGTTTGGGCGCTTTAAAATACTTTATTTTAAAAGTGGATCCGCGTAAAAATATGACTTTTAATCCGAAGGAATCTATCGATTTTAATGGAAATACCGGCCCTTTTATTCAATATACACATGCGCGTATTAAATCGGTTTTACGTAAAGCTCAAGAACAAGGAATTGTTATTCCAAGCAAGCTTGATGTAAACTGTAGCTTAAATGAAAAAGAGAGCGGTTTGATACAATTGCTAGCCGATTTCCCAAGTATTGTTAACCAAGCAGCCACAGAATATAGTCCGGCTTTGATAGCCAATTATATCTATGATTTGGTGAAAGAGTACAACCAATTTTATCATGATTTTTCAATTTTAAAAGAAGAAAATAAAACGGTAAAGGAACTACGATTATTATTGTCGGAAAATGTAGCAAAGGTTATTAAATCAGGAATGGGTTTGTTGGGTATTGAGGTGCCCGAAAGAATGTAGCTTGTACTAGGCATAAGGTATCGCTTGTTGTTAGCAGAGCAAAGTAGCCGGCTTAATAAATTAAAACTTACTATACTATGTTAGAATTGGATGCAAAATCAGTAAAAAAAATTTGTTATTTCCAACGAAATGAAATAACAGAAAGCCTTGTTTATCAGAAATTAGCAGGAATTGAAAAAGATCCTGAAAACAAAGCAGTTTTAAAACGTATTGCTGCCGATGAGGCTCGACACTATGAGTTGTTGAAACAATTTACTCATCAATCTCCGGCTCCTATTAGATGGAAAGTACTTTATTTTTATACCATCGCTCGTATTTTTGGAGTTACATTTGGTATAAAATTAATGGAAAATGGAGAAAATGCAGCTCAAAAAAAATACAGCGAGTTTGACAATTTGCCCGTAATTAAACAAATTGCTCAAGAAGAAGACAACCATGAGCAAGCATTAATTGAGATGCTGAAAGAAGAAAAACTCAGTTACATGGGTTCAATCGTATTAGGTTTGAACGATGCGTTAGTGGAACTTACCGGAGCTTTGGCAGGTTTTACTTTGGCATTGCACGATACTACTTTAGTGGCTTTGACCGGAAGTATTACGGGTATTGCTGCCGCACTTTCAATGGCATCGAGCGAGTATTTATCAACCAGGATGGAAGATGGCGATAAACATGCTCTTAAGGCTGCATTATATACCGGATTAGCCTATCTTCTTACCGTTGTAGTACTTATTCTTCCATTTTTATTGTTGGATAATTTGTTCCTGTCATTGGGCATTACTTTGTTATCGGGCGTAGTAATTATAGCCGCATTTAATTATTACTATTCGGTGGTAAAGGGAGTAAAGTTTAAACAACGCTTTTTAGAAATGGCTTTTTTAAGTCTGTCGGTTGCAGCAATTAGCTTTGGTATCGGATATGTATTAAAACTTTTTATAGGGGTAGATGTGTAGTTTACCTTCTCATAGAGAATAGAGTTTTAGAAAATAAAAAAGGGGCTGTCCAAAAAGTAAATATTTTCAACGCAAATAACACAAATGACGCAAATCAACACAAAAGAAAATTTGTAGCAGTCAGATAATTAGCAATATATGATTTGCGTCAATTTGTGTTATTTGCGTCATTTGTGTTCTACTTTTTTTGGACAGCCCCTTTTTTTTGTGACCCCGACAGGATTCAAACCTGTAACCTTCCCGATGTAAAATCGGGATATCTATTCAGTTGATTTAATAAGAGCTTGTATCATTTTCTTACTTTTCCATTTTTTTATTTGAGTTTCACGATTCATTGCTTGGGTTTTATCATTAAACCTTTCAGTGTAAGCAATTTTCCAGTCGGAGGCCTTATTGGTAAACCCTTTGTGATTAGATAAATGCTTATTTAATCTTTCTTCAACAGAAGTAGAAGTAAAACCAATATAAAACTTATCAAGAATTTTGGAATATAGGATGTAAACGAAATGCATAATAGATTTAAAATTGAAAAAGTCCAACACCTGTGAAGTGATGGACTTTATTGTGACCCCGACAGGATTCAAACCTGTAACCTTCTGATCCGTAGTCAGATACTCTATTCAGTTGAGCCACGGGGCCTAATTTAATAATTTCAAATGCCACCGGATTCAAACCTGTAATCTTC
>JAFGVL010000096.1 GCA_016938015.1 Paludibacteraceae bacterium | reverse complement strand
GTTACAAAAGCAGGTTATATTCGTAATGAATACGGCGGAGCTTATAAATTATATGGCCCATCGGGAGGTGATTACAGCGAAATGCGCGGAGGTATGTATTACAGTTGGAAATGGGGACATCTTGGTTTGGTAAAAGATCACATTACTTTTGGCGATGCCTACAATGGTAGCAATATAATAAGTAATATAACTCCTTCTTTTCCGCATATTAAATTAAATATAAAGCCGGCTAAATGGGTAGAACTAAATTATATTCATGCTTGGTTGGTTTCTATGGCTCTCGATTCAACAAATTATTATTTAGAAAATACGGGTGAAAAAAAATACTGGTACAAGCGCAAGTATTTAGCAGCTAATATGTTAACTATTAAGCCTATAAAATCGTTGCATATTTCTGTTGGGAATTCTATTATTTACTGCGAAGATAATGTGCAACCGGCGTATTTAATCCCGTTGATGTTTTACAAATCGATAGACCATACGCTTACTCGCGACCAGTCTGAAAATCAAAACTCACAGTTTTTTATCAATTTCAGTAGCCGTAATATTAAGCATTTGCATCTATACGGTAGTGCTTATGTCGACGAATTATCGTTTTACCGCTATGCAGCTAATAACCCCGAACGAAATCCTATTTCGTACAAAGTAGGCGGGCGTTTATCTAATTTCCCGCTTAAAAACTTACAATTAACCGCCGAATATACATTAAACGATATTATTACCTACAAACACTCCATATCCAGTTTAGATTACACCTCTAATGGGTATCCACTAGGTAGTTATTTGGGCGATAATGCAACAGAACTATATCTGGCATTAGCGTATAAACCCATAGCACGTTTAAACGTCGGATTATCGTATACTCATGCTAAAAAAGGAAACGATTATCAATATATTCGTGAAGATAAAGCTATTAAAGACATTATATCTCAACCTTTTATGAAAGATGTAGTATGGCAAAATCAAACACTAACTTTTAAAGCATCTTATGAGTTGTTTAATAATGCTACTATTTTGGTTCAAGTAGATTGGAGTGATATAAACACAAAAGCAATTGCCGGCGCTCTAACTACGGGCGAAGTATGGCAAACAGCCGACGAATACATGAATATGTACACTTCCAAGTATTTGCAAGGCGAAAATACTACCATTATGGTGGGAATGAATTATGGATTTTAAGAATATGTTTAGTCGTTTAATTGTTGATTTGTTTATTTGATAAATTCATTTTCATGTTGAAATATAATTATTCATTTGAGAAACTTGAAGTATGGGTAAAAGCTAAGCATTTTGTGAAACTGATTTATTTAATCACAAAAGAATTTCCTGAAGATGAAAAATTTATTTTAGTTTCTCAACTTAAAAGAGCTTCTATTTCAGTTGTTTCTAATATTGCAGAGGGTACTTCTCGTAAATCAATGAAAGATCAAATGCGTTTTACAGAGATTGCATATGGTTCCGTTTTAGAAATATATTGTCAGCTTCAAGTATCTTTTGATTTAGGATATATTTGTGAAACAGACTTAAATAATGCGTTGTTGTTAATAAACGAATTAACAAATAAATTAAATGCATTAAGAAATAGTCAAGAAAAACGCCTAAGGACTATCTGACAACTAAACAGCTCAACAATTAAACAAATCAACAATGAATACCATTCAAATGGTTGACCTACAGCGTCAATATCAAAAAATAAAACCGGAAATAGACAGTGAAATACAACAAGTAATTGATACAGCTTCGTTTATTAAAGGACCCAAGGTAACTGAATTTAAAAAGAATTTAGAAGCGTATTTAGGCGTTAAACATGTAATTCCTGTTGGTAATGGTACCGATGCTTTACAAATTGCCTTGATGGCTTTGGGCTTAAAACCCGGTGATGAGGTAATTACGCCTACTTTTACTTTTATTGCTACCGCTGAGGTGGTTGCTCTCTTGGGCTTAATTCCCGTGCTTGTGGATGTGGATAAAGATACATTTTGTATCTCTGTTGATGCTTTAAAAAAAGCCATTACACCTAAAACAAAGGCCATTGTTCCGGTACACTTGTTTGGGCAGAATGCCGATATGGAAGAAATTATTAAAATTGCAGCAGAAAATAATTTGTTTGTTGTTGAAGACGCCTGTCAATCTATAGGAGCAAGCTATTTTTTTAGCGATGGTACAAGTAAAAAATCGGGTTGTATGGGCGACATAGGTTGTACCTCTTTTTTCCCTTCTAAAAATTTAGGTTGTTTTGGCGATGGTGGAGCTATTTTTACCAATAATGATGCATTGGCGGCTAAAATGACTGCTATTGCCAATCATGGTATGGTGGTGCGTTATCATCACGACGAGGTGGGTGTAAATTCTCGCTTGGATAGCATTCAGGCTGCTGTGTTGGATGTAAAATTAAAACGGTTGGATGCTTACAATAGTGCCCGTCAGCAGGCTGCTGCTTATTATAACAAAGTGTTTTCACAAACAGAAAAAATTGTAACGCCTACACTAACCCAAACATCTACGCATGTGTTTCATCAATATACCATACAGCTAAATGGTATTGATAGACCAGGATTACAGCAGTATTTATTGGATAAGGCAATACCAAGTATGGTGTATTATCCAATTCCTTTGCATTTACAAAAGGCATATCAGGATGCTCGGTATTGTTCCGGAGATTTTCCGGTAGCTGAAAAATTATCAAAAACTGTATTATCTTTGCCCATGCATACAGAGTTAACGGAAGAAGAATTGAAGTATATAACTGAAGCAGTATTGAATTATTGTTGATTGGTTGATTTGTTTAGTTGAAGATGTTTCAATTAAACAATTAAACAATTAAACAATTAAACGATTAAACAAATGGATTACTTCGCACACGAATCATCATATATTGACGAAGGTTGTAAAATAGGTGCCGGAACCAAAATTTGGCATTTCTCGCATATTATGGCTAATTGTACAATAGGCGAGAATTGTAATATTGGACAAAATGTGGTTGTTTCGCCGGAGGTGGTGTTGGGTAATAATGTGAAAATTCAGAATAATGTGTCGGTATATACCGGTGTTGTTTGCGAAGATGATGTTTTTTTAGGTCCGTCAATGGTATTCACAAATGTAATAAATCCTCGCAGTCATGTAGTGCGAAAGAGTGAATACAAGCAAACAGTAATTAGAAAAGGAGCAAGTATAGGTGCCAATGCAACCATAGTTTGTGGTAACGAGATTGGTGCATATGCCATGATTGGAGCCGGTGCTGTTATAACAAAACCGGTTAAGGCCTTTGCTTTGGTTGTTGGAAATCCCGCCAAGCAAATAGGATGGGTAAGTGAAAACGGATATCGTTTGCATTTTAACAACAGTGGTAAAGCTGTTTGTTCGGAAACAAAACAGGTTTATCTGCTTGAAAATGAAATGGTTGTTAGGCTTTAATTGGTTTTAATTAGTGTAATTCGTGGAGAAAAAAATGATAAAATTTGCAGTAATAGGACAGGGGCATATTGGAAAGCGACATGCTGAAATGATTCGCAGAAATGAGGATTCAGAGTTAATTGCCGTTTGCGACATCTTACCCAAAGAACAAATTGGTTTGGCCGATTGTAAAGAACCGTATTTTAATTCGATTGACGATTTGCTTAATTCCGGATTAGAGTTTGATGTTATAAATATTTGTACACCAAATGGTTATCATGCCGATTATGCTATAAAATGCTTAAATAAGCAACACCATGTGGTTATTGAAAAGCCAATAGCATTAACTAAAGTGGATGCAGAAATGATTCTTTCTAAATCACTTGAGATGTCTCGCCATGTATTTTGTGTGATGCAAAACCGTTATTCGCCACCTTCAATTTGGTTAAAAGAATTGGTAGACAACCAAATTTTGGGCGATATTTATTTAGTTCAACTGAATTGTTATTGGAACAGAGACGAGCGGTATTATAAAGCGGGTAATTGGCATGGAAATGCAACATTAGATGGAGGAACATTATTTACTCAATTTTCGCATTTCATAGATATTATGTATTGGTTATTCGGCGATATTTCTAATATTTGTGGCAACTTTCACGATTTTTCGCATCAGCAACTTACCGATTTTGAAGATAGCGGTATCGTTACCTTTAACTTTATTAATGGTGGGATGGGCAGTTTAAATTATTCTACTTCTGTTTACGATACGAATTTAGAAAGTAGCATTACAATAATTGGTTCGAAAGGAACGGTAAAAGTGGCCGGACAGTATATGAACGAAGTGGTTTATTGCCATGTAAAAGACTATGAAATGCCCCAATTAGCTCCATCTAATCCGCCTAACGATTATGGTGCTTACAAAGGTTCGGCTCAAAATCATCACTATGTTATTCAAAATGTAGTAGATAAACTAAAGAAGAAAGGTTCTATTACGACCAATGTGCTCGAAGGTTTAAAGGTGGTTGATATTATTGAGCGTATTTATAAAGTAAGAGATGCTAAATGGAAAAAAAACAACTAACTATTGATAGCTATGCAACGAATTCAAACCCTTTATTTAGGTGTAATTACAGTACTTTTTATAACTTTGTTTTTTTCATCGGTAGCCGAAATTTCTACGAATAATCAAATCCTACTTCTCGATTATAAGGGATTGTTTTCATTGGGTGCATGGACAGTTCTTGTATTAACAGCTGTTGTTCCGTTAATATCAATAATCAGTATTTTATTGTTTAAAAAAAGAATGCTTCAGATAAGGTTGTGTATTGTAAATCTTATTCTAATGATAGGTTATTATCCCTTGTTAATTATTTATATTTACTCGGCGGTTAAAAATGGTTATGCGTATAACCTACATTTACCTGTAATTTACCCAATTATATCGGCTATACTTTGTTATTTGGCCATTCGTGCCATTGGCAGGGATGAAGCTCTTATCAAATCGCTTAACAGAATGCGCTAATTGATAGTTTGCGTTGTTATTCCACTACTTCAAAGTCATGTTCTGGAGTGTAGCGTACCAGTCTTACCCAATTATTAATAAATCCGCCTTTATCTTCACGTACAAATTGGAACCTCGATTGTAGGGTTTGAGTTTGTTCGTATTCATGAAGATAAGAGAAAAAGGATTTCCCATAAATGGAAATGGCATTGATAAAGTAGTATGTAAGGTCATACCCCATAAAATCGAATTTCGGACTACCGGTTGTGGTGGTATGTCCAAATTCTTGCCTAAATTTATTGCGATAAATACCAATCTCTTTGTTTTTACGATCTACAAAAAATGCCGTATAATAGTAAGTTGAAGGGTGAATTTTTAGAGCCTTATCCCAATTTGAAAACCCAAATACTGAAATAGGAGTAGTGGGAGTATTTAAATGGGCTATTTTAGGAAGCAAGTCTTTAATTAAATAAGGCTTGTCTGTTGCATACACAAGTATATTTTCTTTTTCTTGCACCAACAACTTGTTTATTCCGGCATATTCTTCTTGAGTAAACTGAAGTTCTTTATAGGCAATATTTTCTTTTTTTAGCCTATTAATTAAAAACCGGCTAAATTCACTGCCAACATCTTCTGTGTCATTATTAAAGTGGATAATAACTATGTTTTTATCGAAGAAATTTTGCATAAACACATTAGACGCTTCGTTAAATTGTTTTTGATGAGGAGCATTATTTTGAAATATATACGGATTAGATGCTATGTTAGGTATACTTGGTGAAAATGGTACCACCAAAGGGATGGAGTGTGTTTGTGCAAAAGTTGATACCAGTTTTACTTGCGAACTGTATGCCGGTCCTATAATTAAATCGACCTTTTTTAAAATGGCAATATTTGATTGTAGCACTTCTTTTACTTTGGTTTCGCTTTTTTCAATATCATAAGTTATTAGTTGAATGCTTACTCCGTTCTTTTTTAGTTTTTCAACAGCAAGTAGGGCTCCTTCGTAAAATTCAATAAATTTGTCAATGGTGGCATCTTGTTTTTCGGGATTATTTAACATAAAAGGCAATAACAACGCCACTTTTATAATATGGTTATAGCTGTGTCCAACATGGGTCGGAGCTGCGGTATATTCAGGTTTTTTAATGCCGGATGGTTTTGATTCGGAAGTGTTTATGGCTTTGGTTGATACATTACTATTGTCGGGTACTTTTATAACTTGTCCAATTTGTAAGCCGTGTGTTAATTCGGGGTTAAGATTAATTAAATCGTTTATACTGATGTTGTAAGTTTTACTTAAACTATAGAGGGTTTCTTTAGGAGCAATGATATGTTCTTTTGTTTGTGATGAAATTTTTGATAGTACAGTTTTTTCGCTTTGTGCTTTGTAAGTGTTGTTTTTACTTTCTTTAGATTCTTTTTGCGGGATTTTTAATTCCATACCTACTTTAATACCCTCACTAATACCTTCGTTGCATGAGCGTATGTCATCTACTTTAACTTTATATTCTCGGGCTATCCCATACAGTGTTTCGCCGGATTGTACTATATGTGTGCCATATTGAGGGGTGTTAGGTGTGGTCGAAATTAAAGCAGTTGTAGTTTTAACTTCGATGACAGGGATAATGAGTTTCATCCCTTTAGAAATTCCGGCAACGGCATGCTGGTTATATTTGAGAATTTCTTCTTGCGACACCTTAAAATTTTTACTTATTCGGTACAAACCTTCGCTCGATTTAACCTCGTACAAATAAAATTGTTTGTCGTTTTGAGTTATTATTGGGTAGTCTCTACTTTGTCCAAAACCATTCATATAGGTGGTTGTAAGTAAAAGTAGAAATAGATAAGGCATCAGTTTTTTCATGAATTGAGTGTGCTGGTTTTTTATATTTTGAATAAGGAGCAAATGTACAAGAAAAATCTTATTTTGTAATTATAAAACGGATAGCAAAAAAGAAACCGTTTATTCGAGCTAAATTCATCTAACTGTTTGTATGCTAAAATTTATGTTGTATTTTTGAAAGTTTTATATTTTTTAAGCAAGTTGTTTGTTTTTTAAGTAAAAAGCCTGTTTAGTTTCTTAATAAATACAAGCTTAATTAAAATTTTGAATGAAAAAAATAATTCTTTTACTGCCATTTTTAGTACTGTGTGGCGTTATAAACGCACAAATTACCAGCAATCAAACTTGCGTAAAAGCCTCTCAAATTGGCGAAGTATTGCATGATATTGATGAAGTAATAGTGTATAAAGGAGTTATTAAAAATTCCACCAGTATTACATTTACCTATTCGTATACCACTCCAACTACCATAAAATGGTATCGTTATACTACAACAACACCCATACTTACATCAACCTACGAATTGCGTTCGGATTATGCAACCAGTTCAACATTAATTTTACCAACAGCCGCAACACCAGGTTATCCACCGGCTGAAAATGGAGATAAATGCGGGTATGTTATTCAGTATGAAGATGGACTTGAAACAAAGTATATGTATATTTGGGTTATTGACTTAATGAACCAAATAATGGCTGTAAATAATATTGTGGCTAACAATGAAGGTGTTGACCCATGTGTGTCAACCCATTTAATGGTTAATTTAATGTGCGATGATATTGAATATTATTCAAAACTTGGAGTAAAATACACCATCCCTCAAAAATACCTTATTACTTATAATAGTTTAGATTCTTTAAACAACCCAGTTAAAGTATCAATTGAAAAATCAAATCTTATTAATGGGGAAAATAACTTTACAGTTCCGGCTCCTTATAAAGAAACAAAATTTACTGTTATGAGTAATCAATTTGAAAGGATACTTGATCCTTCTAAAAGCTATACATCGTTAATAGATTATTTTCCGGTAGCCGTTCAATCAAATCTCAAAGCAAAGGTTTCCGAAAGAGATGGGTTGAACGAAATAGATAGGAGTAAAGGAGTATTGGGCGGATCTGCCCCTTTGGATGTCGATCTTTCAAGTAACTCAAACAAACCGGTAGCACAGTATTTTGAATGGTACATTAGCAATAAAGCTGATTCGGCCGATTTAGTGTATTATACCGACGAAGACTTAAGGTATACTTTCTCTAAATCAGGGTTGTATAAAATTAAATTGCGAGTGAGTAACCCTACATGTAGTGTAAACGATTCGATTGATGCTACAATATTAGAATCTTTTATGGAGATACCTAATGTTTTTACACCTAATGGCGATGGTAAAAATGATGAGTTTAGAGTGGCATACAAATCGATAGTGCAATTTAAAGGCATTATTTATAATAGATGGGGACGTAAAGTATTTGAATGGACTGATCCCGGCAAAGGTTGGGATGGCCGAATTGGTAACCGAATAGCTCAACCCGGAGCATATTATTACATAATTGAAGCTAAAGGTTCGGATATCGACCCTCTTACAAATCAGCTTAAAACCTATATTATGAAAGGGGATATTAATTTGTTAAGAGGCAAATAATTTATAAAAAAAATTGACATATAAACAGGTGAAATTAACGCATATAAAAAATTTAACTATCTTTGCTACTCATTTTAACGCAGCTTTTACATTCTTTTTTTGCTTTACGTTAATGTGAAATTCACATATTTTGGAAAAACGCAATTATAAATAAACTTAACCGATGTTTTGGGATGGGTTATCCGCAAAAGCGGGATAGGCAATCTAACCTTAATTTAAATTTTATTCAGATGAAAAAACTTTTTTTATTGCTAGGCATCTTATACTTCTCTCTAACAGCTTCTTATGCTGAAGATATTTATTTTTATCAATCAGAATTTGCCGAAAAAGTTGATGTTTTAACCATTATGGGCTTAAATAACGATCAAGCATTTGAAAAAATGATTGTTGAGTTAGATAGTTTACAAGCTCGATTAGATGCCGAAAAAGAAATAAGTAAAAAAGAACCTTTACTTTCTGATATCAGAGCGGTTCACACATTTTTAGGCGAAATTGCTCCCGGCCCTAAAAGTTATATGTTGGATATTAATCAAAAACAAAGAGCATTATCAATATTAGGTCTTGTAGAAGAGGAATTTGAAGATTCTACCAGCTGTATGCCTATTACAAAAATTGAATTATGGGATAATTATAACTGCTATTTAGTTACCAATAATTCGGATAGCATGATGATTAAATATAAATATAATTTTTTGGTTCAAAAAAAATATTCTTCCTATTCAGGTTTTGTTGATGCAGGAGTTTCTGTTAAATGTTCGCGTAGTATTTTTGAATCTTTCGATAGTTTAGATATCGTGTTTAGTCAAGAAAAATGTGTAGAAGAATTAGGTATAGTAAGGTATATACAACCCGAAATTATCCAACCTAAGGTAGAAACCTATGCTGAACCTGATTATCTTTCTCCGCAACAAAAACAAGCTTTGAAAAAGAAAATGAAAGAAAAGCTTAAAAAAGATAAGGAAAAGCAAAAGAAACAAGCGGTAAAAGAAAAAAATAAAAAGAAAAAAGAACTTGTAAAATTAAGAAAACAAAAGAAAAAAGAACAAGTTAAAGCTAGAGAAGCTAAAAAGAAAGCAGCTGAAGAAAAAAAGAAAGCAGCTTTAAAAGCTAAGAAGAAAAAATAAAACACTATTTCAATTAAGTGTTTCAATTGATAAGTAGTAAAGGCTCAGATGAAAATCTGAGCCTTTCTTTTGTAAAACAATAAAGTTTGAAATTTATTGTTTTATTTCTTGCAAAATATTTTCAATGTAGTCCAGTAAAGATTCTCTGCCAATACCTTTTTCGGCCGAGGTAGAAAAAATAGGAGGTAATTCTTCCCAAAACTCTTCTAATTTTTCTTTGTATGCTTTGAGATTATTTGTTATTTGCAGTTTAGAGAGTTTATCAATTTTGGTAAATACGATGGAAAAAGGTATTCCACTTTCACCCAACCAAGTAATAAAGTCAATGTCTATTTTTTGAGGTTCTAATCGGCTGTCTATCAATAAAAATAAGTTGGTTAGTTGAACTCTGTTAAGAATATACGATTCGTTTAGGGTTCGTAATTTTTCGCGCGAGTCTTTACTCACTTTTGCATAACCATAACCCGGCAAATCAACCAAAAACCAACTATCGTTAATTAAGAAATGATTGATTAGTAGTGTTTTTCCGGGTTTAGAGGAAGTCATAGCCAAATCTTTACGGTTAACCAACATATTGATTAATGATGATTTGCCTACATTAGAACGTCCTATGAAAGCAAATTCGGGCATATTGCTTTGCGGACATTTTTTGCTGTCGGCACTACTAATTACAAATTCGGCAGAAGATATATGCATCATATTACGTTCGTTTTTTTTGAATGAATAAACAAAGACCTATAAAAGTTAATAATCCGTTGAGCATTAATAGTTCGTAGCCAAATTTATAATTGTAAAAATAGCGGAACGAATAATCAATTAAGGCAATTAAAATGGGAGAAGCTATTGCAACATAGGGCACTACTTTATCGCGAACGGCAAACTTTGTTAAAAAACCAAAGGCGTACAATCCTAATAGGGGGCCGTATGTATAAGATGCAATAGTGTAAATAGTATCTACAATGCTGTTTGAGTTACCTACACGATAAATCAAAATGATAATAAGTGCCAGCACTGCCGAAATACAAGCATGTACTACCATCCGCTTTTTTTTAGCTTTTTGTTCGTTTTCTTGCTTGATGTTAAGAATATCTATAGAAAAAGAAGTAGTAAGTGCGGTTAGTGCTGAATCTGCACTAGCAAAAGTAGCGGCTATAATGCCAATAAAGAAAAATATGCTAACCGATTTTCCTAAAATAGTATTTGCAAAATAAGGCAAAATATTATCCGGTTTATTCGGTAATGAGATGCCTTCTTTTTGTGCTAATATAAGCAACAAAGCACCTAAAGTAAGAAACAAAAAGTTGATAGGTATAAAGGTAAAACCAAACGAAAGCATATTTTTTTGAGCCTCTTTTATGTTTTTGCACGATAGATTTTTTTGCATCATATCTTGATCGAGCCCTGTCATAACAATAGTTATAAAAATTCCACTAAAAAACTGTTTGAAAAAATTTTGTTTTGTTGTCCAATCATCAAACACAAAAATACGTGTTAAATCACTTTCTTTAAGCGTATTAAAGAGTGTTGAACTTGGAATATCCAATCGTTGATACACCTGAATTATTATAAGTACTAAAGCGGTGAGTAAAAAAAATGTTTGAAGAAAATCAGTCCAGATAATAGTTTTTACGCCACTTCTATAGGTATACAACCAAATTAAAAAAATAATACAACAAGCCGTAATTTCAAAAGGAATATGAAAACCGTTGAAAACAAATGTTTGCAGCAAAAGCGCTGCCACATATACTCTAGCTGCAGCTCCTATGGTACGCGATAAAATAAAAAATGAAGCTCCCGTTTTATACGAATACGATCCAAAACGCTTTTGTAGATAGGTATATATGCTTGTTAAGTTTAATTTGTAGTAGGTGGGTAACAATACGGTGGCAATTAAAATATAACCCACAAAAAAGCCAAAAACCGTTTGCATGTACGAAAATTGAATGCCACCAACCAATCCTGGTACCGATATAAATGTAACTCCCGAAATGGATGTGCCTATCATTCCAAAAGCTACGATATACCATTTTGATTTTCTGTTCCCTAAAAAAAATGCGGCATTGCTATCTGTTTTTCTGCCTGTAAAATAGGAAATAAGTAGTATAAGTGAAAAATAGGCTATTATAAGAAGTAAAATACTTGGTCCGGACATGTTTTTTTGTTTCTGAAAAGCCCCATATTATTAAAATTATAGGACTCTTTATTGTCGATGGTAAAAAATGAATAAGTAATCTGTTTTGTGCGCAAATGTACCAAATTTTATACAAAAGAAGGTAAGAATTAATCAATCTCTATATTCCAACTGTACAATGTTTGCCATTTAATTTTAACTTTGCAATAAAATTAGTTAGTTACATGCTTTATCAACAGTATCCTTCCGTTTTATTAGAAAATGCCGTAAGCGAATTTTCAAAATTGCCGGGAATAGGTCGTAAAAGTGCTTTGCGACTAGTTTTACATTTACTCAAACAGAACGAAGAGGAAGTGGAGCTTTTTGGAAACACCCTTATTCGCCTAAAAAAGGAGATAAAGCATTGTAAGGTATGTCATAATATTGCAGATACCGATATTTGTGATATTTGTAGCAATACCAACAGAGATGCCGGTATTGTGTGTGTGGTAGAAAACATCAAAGACGTAATGTCAATTGAAAATACACAGCAATATAAAGGTTTATATCATGTATTAGGAGGTATTATTTCTCCTATGGATGGTATTGGTCCGGCTGATTTAGAAATAGATAGTTTGGTGAAAAGGGTGGAAAAAGGCATAGTTTCTGAAATTATTTTAGCCTTAAGCCCAACCATGGAAGGAGATACAACTAATTTTTACATATTTAGAAAAATTGCTTCTTTTCCGATTAAAATAACAACAATTGCAAGAGGTATTTCTATTGGCGATGAATTAGAATATGCCGATGAAGTAACGCTTGGCAGGTCAATAGTGAACCGTGTTCAGTTTACCGATTCGTACAACAAAAAACATTAAACTATGGAAGAATTACTCATTAAAGCTTACAAAAGATCATCTCTTTATTATTATGCGGTTTTTGCAACAGCGGTTGTATTTGCAGCTATAGGTTATTTTTTAAATAAAACATCCCCCGAATTTTTTCATTTTTCAACACAAACCGTAACAATAACTTCTACCATAGCGTATTTATACCTTGTTGCATCTATTCCTTTTGCACTTTGGTTTTTTAATAAAAAACTACCTGTTTTACCTACAATAACAGATATACATGCTCGTTACAAATTGTATGTGCATTTGCACGAAATTCGTATTTTTTTAGTGGGTTTTAACTTTGTTGGAAATATTATTTTATTGTATGTATTACACAATAAATCGTTTTTATATGCTGCAGCAATAGGGGCTGTAGCAATGCTGTTTTGTAAGCCCAACAAAATTTCTATCGAAAAAGACTTCAATCCGCCTACTTTAGATGAAGATTGATTAAACGATATATAAACTAAAGCAACAAAACCCAACAAAATGATAATAGCAGTAGATTTCGACGGAACACTTGTAGAACACGCTTATCCTAAAATTGGCAAAGAAATTCCTTTTGCTTTTGAAACTCTAAAAATGTTACTAAAAGATAGGCATCAACTTATTTTATGGACAGTAAGAGAAGGAGATTTGCTTGATGAAGCCGTGCAGTTTTGTAAAGAAAGGGGGGTGAAATTTTATGCCGTAAATCAAAGCATGCCCGATTTAGTGGACGATAAGTTTTCTTCTAGAAAAGTAACTGCCGATTTATTTATTGATGATAGAAATTTAGGAGGCTTGCCTGATTGGGGTGTTATTTATCAAATGATTAAATCAGGTAAACCCCTTGAAAAAGCATCAAATTATATTGAGAATGAATATCCAACTACAAAAAAAAGTATTTTACAGCGCATTTTTAATAAATAGCTTAAAATGGTTTCAAAAATAGTTGTTGCATAAAAAGGATAGATATTAATAAAACTCAAAGCGCTATCAATAAAACAACTTTATATAGGATTCATACATCCTTCATTTAATTATTCTCGAATGAAAATAACCTTTATAACTCCTCCTCCCATTAAGGGTATAAAACCGGCAGAAAGAACAGCCGGTTGCACCCGAGTTGTATATGCCATGCCCAATATTTACGAATTAACGGTTGCTGCATTGTTTGAACAGGAAGGTTATGAGGTTAATTACATGGATTTTGTGCTCGAGAAAAAAACTAGTGACGATTTGGATCGTTTTTTATCGTTCGATACCAGCGATTGTTATTGCTTTTGGTCTGTTAATCTATCAATGGAGGCCGATTTATTGGCG
>JAFGVL010000095.1 GCA_016938015.1 Paludibacteraceae bacterium | reverse complement strand
GACAATAGCCTCTTGTCTTTATGTGCTTAATCCGTTGATTTGGGTTCTTTCTTTGTTTACTTTAATCGTCCATCACCTGATAGTGCTGAAAGAAGAAATTTTTTTAAAACAGACCTTTGGTGAAGAATGGTTTGAATATTCAAAAAAAGTACGACGGTATGTATAATTATCAAAAATAAAAAAAGACATGAATGTAGTAAGTATTTATTCTAACGGTAAAATAACTCTTTTTCATGGAGTTGGCGGAATATTTTTTATTGAAGAAGAATGGATGAGAAAGGTGCAAAAGAAGAATGCAAAAGTAAATCAGCAGAAGTAATGTTAACATTAAAAACTTCAATCTTTTAAAACACAATAATGAAATTAGTAAATTCAACCCCTAACGGACAACTCTTTATGTGTCCTTATCAAAATAAACTCTTTCTAGAATTCGGTACTTTGTTTATGCAGCTAACTTATGATGAGTTAGGTCAATTTTCCGAGTATGTCAATTCAACAGATTACAAATTTTGGTTAGCGAAAAATCAAAATACACAAAACAGGAGAAAACTACTGTTACATTTAAAATTCAATAATATATACTTGGCTTTACACTTAACCGAATTTTTAGAACTCAAGGATTTACTTTCGTTAAAAAGAAATCCAAATGCACTATTAAATAATCCAATAGTATCAAATAACATAAATTTAAATTAACATAGATATGAATACAACAGCAGTTTTTTACGGTTCTACAACTGGCAATACCGAAACGATAGCTAAACAGATAGCAGGAAAATTGAATGCCGATATTTATAATGTTGCCGATAATCCAATAGACAAAATTGCCGAATATCAAAATCTAATTTTAGGTACCTCAACTTGGGGACTTGGCGATTTGCAGGACGATTGGGATAGTTTTCTCCCAAAACTCGCAAAAACAGATTTAACCGGTAAAACCATTGCATTATTTGGCTTAGGCGATTCTTCTTCATACCCCGATACCTTTGTAGATGGAATGGGGGCAATATTCGATGCCATAAAAAGTAAAGCTTGTACCATTGTCAAAGTGATTAACACAACCGATTATAATTTTAGCGATTCAAAAGCAATAGTTGATGGATATTTTGTTGGTTTACCGCTTGACGAAGACAACGAAAGTAACCTTACAAATAACCGGATTGACAACTGGATTGAAGAAATAAAGCAATTTTTAATAAATAGATAAAAATGAAGGTATTAAACCATCATATTTACGAATACAAAAAAGGCTTACGGAATCTTGTTCTTCATACCATGTGTAGCGTTGATATTAAATTGGCGGAGGATAAACTCCTCCGCCACAACATTATTTATTTTATTCAGTTCGTAACACCACAAAAAGTAAATATCTTTTTTGGTAAAGAACAATGTGTTAAAATAATACAGTCCTTCAATAAAAAATCATTGACCGATTTTTCAGACGAAGAAGATTTCATGTTGGGTATAATGCTTGGATACGACCGTATGCAGCAATGCGACAGATATATTCAAAGAAACAAAGAAAGATACAAACTAATGGAGACCTTAAAGATTTCCAAACAAATTCAATCAATGGTATTATGTAAATAAACATGATACATTACATATTCATTATTAACTCTTAAATTTACTTATATGGCAAGTACATCAGAATCACAAAGTAATCCCGAACTCCTTAAAAAGTCATCATCTCGTTCGGAAACAGGACACGCAAAGAATGTAGCAAATTTTGACGATTTAATTTCATTCGTCACAGGGTACGGCACAGCTTACAACCCTTCAAAAACAGGAATTAAACTAACAGCATTACAAACACTATCAACCAGTGCAAAAAACGCAATTAATGCCGTAAACACCGCATTACCTGCATACAGTAACGCAGTTGCAGCCCGAGAAGCAGCATTTGAACCATTAAGCAAACTTATTACTCGGGTAAACAATGCCCTCAAAGCAACCGACACCACCGAACAAGTGGACGAGAGTGCAAAAACTTTAGTTCGGAAAATCCAAGGTTCAAGAGCAACTGCAAAAAAGACCGAAGAAGAAATTGCAACAGCAGCAGCCGAAGGAAAAGAAACCAAAGAAATTTCATCATCACAAATGAGTTACGACAGTCGTTTAGACAATTTCGATAAACTCATAAAACTATTAACCAGTGTTACCCTTTACGCCCCCAACGAGGCGGATTTAAAAGTAACGGCATTAACAACACTATACAACGATTTAAAAGCAAAAAACACAGCCGTTGTAACCGCCACCACACCATTAAGTAATGCCCGTATCTCACGAAACGACATCTTATATAAAGCAAACACAGGCTTGGTTGATATAGCCCTCGACACAAAGACTTATATTAAGTCGCTCTATGGAGCAACAAGCCCACAATACAAACAAGTTTCAAGGTTGGAATTCAAAGCAGTTAAGATATAATTGCAAACAAACAACTTCATTCTTTGAATAACCTACTTACTTTATCAATAAACAAACTGCGGTTGTCAATACGACAACTGCGGTTTTAAATATTCAAACTGAGACATTCGATAAACAAACTGCTATTTACAAACAATCAACTGCAAGTATCAAATAACAAACTGCGGACTACAATAAGCGAACTGACAAATACAACAAGTAAACTGAGAAGTTCGAACAAGCCTTCGCACAAGTCCAAGCACATTTGCAATTCGCACAAATCCCACCCACAGACCAAAAATTACAAAAGAGCTTGTCCTTTTTACCACCCGCATAGAAACAACCGAGTAACTTGAAAGGTTTTAAAAGCCCCACGCTAAAAAAATTAAAACCGCCAACACACCATCCACCCTGATTGAAAAACAATTCATCTTGATAGGTTTGTAGATGAAAAAAATGATATATATTTGATGCTAAATAAGATAAAGAATGAACACCAGTTGCCAACAAACGCTATAGTTAATTGCCGGTGCAGTGCTTATTCGAGCGGCGCACCTCGTATCAAAAGTAGTTGTACCTTGATAGGTAAGTGCTTCGAAATCGGCAACTACCTATAGCGTCAACCGTTGGCACCAATATTGAGTCGTCCTAAAAAATGTCTACACAATTTGATGTAGAAATGTATAAAAATGAAAGAGTAGTTAGACGCTACAGTGAAGGAT
>JAFGVL010000094.1 GCA_016938015.1 Paludibacteraceae bacterium | reverse complement strand
TAAATCTTTTTCTTGAAAGGAGTTTTGTAGATGCACTTCAAATACATTTTCGGCAATAAGTAACGGCAAATTAAACTCCATTGTTTTTACAAGTGTAATTTGATCGGGAATTTTTTGTGCAAATTTTTTCCAAGCTTCTTGAAGTTGAGTTTGATTAAAAACAGTACTTCTTTTTGTACCAAATGTTTCTGTAGAAACAACTTGAGTTTCTTCTTTTTTTACATTTTTAATAGAAATACTCTTAGGAATAATGATTGCCGGTTTTTCTGTGGGTTTTTGAACAGTTGTAACCGCTTGTGCAGCCGGGTTTATTTGTGAAGTTGTTGTAACAATAGGACTCTCTGCTGATGCAAAAACTTTTTCCAGCACTATTTTAGGGGAAGTTGCTTCTAGTTTATTTTTTTTTTTGTCCGAAAGTTGACACAATCGGATAAGCATAATTTCTACCAACAATCGTTTGTTTTTACTGAGCCTATAATTTAAATCGCATTCGTTGGCAATTTCTAATGCTTGGTACAAAAAATCGAGTTCGCACAAGGCGGCTTGTTCTTTGTATGAATTACCAATAGCAGCACCCACTTCTAATAAAGCAGCTGTTTGAGGATTTTTACAAACCATTACATCCCTTAAATGAGAGCTTAAACCGGATACAAAATGGTTGGCATCAAAGCCTTTATTCAAAATTTCATTAAAAATCATCATGGCTTGAGGCACATCGCCTTGTAAAAAGGCAGTTACCAACCGAAAATAATAATCGTAATCGAGCACATTGAGGTTTTCGATTACATCTTTGTACGTTATATTATTGCCACAAAAACTCACCACCTGATCAAAAATAGACAGCGCATCGCGCATACCACCATCACTTTTTTGAGCAATTACATTCAGTGCCTCGGGTTGAACCGTCACTTTTTCTTGATCGGCAACATATTGCAAATGAGCAACGGTATCGGCAACGGTAATGCGGTTAAAATCGTAAATTTGACAGCGAGATAAAATAGTAGGTATTATTTTGTGTTTCTCGGTGGTTGCTAATATAAATATGGCGTGAGCAGGAGGTTCTTCCAATGTTTTTAAAAAGGCATTAAATGCATTGGTTGAAAGCATATGAACCTCATCGATAATATACACACTATACTTTCCTATTTGTGGTGGTATTCGAACTTGATCAATCAAATATTTTATTTCATCTACTCCATTATTTGAAGCTGCATCTAGCTCATGAATATTAAACGATCGTTGGTCGTTATACGAAACGCACGATTCACACACATTACAAGCATCTCCTTGAGGAGTAAGCTGTTGGCAATTTATTGTTTTTGCAAAAATTCGAGCACAAGTAGTTTTACCCACTCCACGCGGACCACAAAATAAATATGCATGGGCTAAATGATTGCTTAAAATAGCATTTTTAAGTGTGGTAACCAACGACTGTTGACCTACTACAGATTGAAAGGTAGTAGGTCTGTATTTTCGAGCAGATACAATAAAATTATCCATATTAAAATTTTAGAAAGGCAAATATAATTAAAAGCTGGTAAAAAATGAAGCTTGTTGATAAATAACAACTACGCTACTAATTAGCAACACTGAAAAGCATTTTGCATTTTACGGCCATATTATTCTGATTATTTTAGTTACTTTTGTATGTGTGTTTAAAACAAACAAATTCTGAAACCCACCCCTTATTAATCGATACAAAAATGATTAAGAACAACTTATTTATAGGGATTTCGTTCAACACTAATTGAATTTTTGAGATGAAAAAATTTGCTGTTTTTTTTCAAAAAACAAAACCATTTATAAATAAATACACCATTACAATACTTCTTTTTGTGGTATTTATGCTTGTAGGAAAATATAGCATTGTGGAACGTATTAAGCTCACCAGAAGCATCCATGAACTGCAACGTGAAAAAGCAAAATACGAAAAAGACATTTTAAATGCGCGCAAAGAACTTGATCAGTTAAATAATATGAACGAGAATTTAGAAAAAATGGCTCGCGAAAAATACTTAATGCGCAAACAAAACGAAGAAGTGTTTATTCTTGATGAAGATAAATTGAAAATTGATAAATAAGCATCTATGAACCCGAAAACAGAAAACTATATATATATCGTATCCGGTATTATTACAATTATAAGCGCCTTATTATTTGTAATGATTGAAAACAAAGCAGTATATCCTTTTGCTTTAGGTGCTGCAGGAATGATTTTTATAAAAATTAAACAATTAAAGTACTCCAACAACTTCAGAATAAAACGCTTACAAAGAATTCAAGCCATTTCTACCATTCTACTGCTTGCTACTGTTTACTTAATGTATAAAAATGAAAATGCTTGGGTAGTTACACTCTTGCTTTCTGCCGGTATCGATTTAATTGTAAGTTACAGAATGCCTGCCGGTAAAGAATAAAAAAAATCTGCTTACGCAGATTCTTTTTTATTTACTTTCCTTTATTATACCTTGCGTTGAGCAACTCAACAATTTCTGAAGTAATATTATAACCGGGCTCCGAACTGAGTACATTATCATTCATCGTATTGCTCAAAATTACCTGAAACTTTTTATCCTTATTGTATTCTTTTAAAAATAGGTTAATGGTATCTCTTAATTGTTCGTTCATCTTTTTTTGTTCTTCCATTAACTCTTGTGTAAGTTTCGCATCCAACTCTTCAAGTTCTTGTCGTTTTTTCATTAAACGAGTATTTTCTTGTTCGGCTCTTTCTCTGCTTATAAAAGAGTTAGTTTCATACTTACGCTGAAACTCTGCTCCCTCTTTTTGCCATTGAGACATTTTTTTATTGAACTCAGCTTGCGAACGCTCACTTTTTGAAAGAAGTCGGGCATTAGCATCTTTTGCAAAATTATAATTTAACAAAAGCGTATCAATATCAATATATGCAATGGGTATTTGCTGCGAACAATCAGCTGCTTTTTGTTTTTTCGATTTTTCTGTTTTGGTCGACACTGAACAACTATCCGAAAAATGCAATACAAAAAGGATAATCACAGCAACACCTAATATCGCATTAAAAATGTAAGAAAGGTTTTGTCTCATAAAATAAATTTTAATTCAAATTTTTATCAAAAAACATTCCAAAAAAAAAGAATATATCTAATAATGATATGCAAAGATAAAAGAATATGCTTTTGTTGTATGTTTTTTTATCAAAAAAACTAATTTTAGGACTGTATGAATAGTTTTTTTAACATTCACAACCAGCTTTAATGCGTTAAACCAGTTAAGTATTTTAAAACAAGCTGTCATAAATAAAAGGTTTAAACTATTTTTGTAAAAATTTATTTAGATAAAACTTGCCTAAAAGAAGTGCTTTTTATAAAAAAAGAGAATAATTGTCTGTTTACAACACAATATAAATATTACTACAAACAAATGAAATCAATTACTACAATAGACACAGAAGCGGTATGGTATTATTTTAAACAACTATTAAAAATACCTAGAGCCTCAAAAAAAGAAGAAAAAATTCAGCAGTACTTGATAGATTTTGCCAAGCAACAACAACTTAAGCATCGTATTGACAAAGCGGGTAATATTGTAATAATTAAAGAAAAAACAACCGATAAAAACGATTCTGAATGCGTTATATTACAATCGCATATGGATATGGTATGTGAAAAAAACTCGAATAGCTCCCATAATTTTGACACCGACGCCATCGAGTATTATATTGAAAACGATTGGATGCATGCAAAAAACACTACTTTAGGTGCCGATAACGGAATTGGAATGGCCATGCAATTAGCCATTTTAGCCAACAAAACACTTCCTCATCCAACAATTGAATGCTTATTTACTACCGATGAAGAAACCGGTTTGTATGGAGCAAGCAACATAGCTTCAGATTTACTTACAGGATCAACTTTGATAAACCTTGATTCGGAAGAAGAAGGCGAATTTTGTATAGGCTGTGCCGGAGGTACAGATACCTTGGCTAAAATAAAGATTGAATACGAACCTACTCCGGAAAAATTTTTCTTTTTTACAGTTAAAATAAACGGACTGAAAGGCGGACATTCGGGCGAAGATATCAATAAAAACAGAGCTAACGCCATAAAAATTTTAAGCGATTACTTAGCCATACTACAAACAAAAACCGATATTCGCATTGTTCAAATAAATGGAGGAAATCTTCGCAATGCCATCCCTAGAGAAATTGAAACATTACTGGCCGTTCCAATGAAAGACAAAGAATTGGTGCGCATTGAAATAAACCATTTTATTTACGAGGTTGAAACAAGCTTTGCCTTAAGTGAAAACCATATTAATATTGAACTTGAATCCACAACCTCAAAAGAAAAAGTTATCAAAAAACACATTTCGGATGGGTTAATAGAATCCCTTAAAAACTGCCCAAACGGCGTTTGGCAAATGAATAGTACCATTCCCGATTTGGTAGAAACATCTACCAATCTGGCAGCTATTCACACCTTGGAAAACGAAATTTTAATTGAAACCAGTCAGCGTAGTTCCAGCGAACCAAATAAAAGAGAAATTGCTGAAATTGTTGGTTCAGTTTTTAAAAAAATTGGGGCTGAAATTGAAAAAGGCAAAGATTATCCCGGATGGGAACCTAAAATGGAATCGCCAATTTTAGCCCTATGCACAACTACTTATGTAGAAATATTTAAAAAAGAACCCATCATTAAAACTATTCACGCAGGATTAGAATGTGGCGTAATTGCTAAAACATATCCACATGTTGATATGATTTCTATTGGTCCTACCATACAAAACCCTCACTCACCGAACGAAAAAGTAAGTATATCAAGTGTAGAAAAATGCTACCACTTGCTTACAAATTTATTAATCAAGCTCTAAATAAAAGTTCTGAATAAAATACCTATCCTAGATGAATTACAACAAGCGAAAAATCATAAATGATCCTGTATTAGGCTTTATTACAATACCTACAGAGTTTTTGTACGATCTTATTCAACACCCTTATATGCAACGGCTCAACAGGATAAAACAACTGGGATTAGCTTCATTTGTATATCCAGGCACACAACACACTCGTTTTCAGCACTCTATTGGCGCCATGCATTTAATGAACGAAACAATTAATCAGCTACGATTTAAAGGCATTGACATAACTGATGAAGAAGCTGAAGCCGTTTTGGCAGCAATTCTTCTTCACGATATCGGTCACGGACCATTTTCGCATGCATTGGAGCACAGCATTGTAAAAAACATACATCACGAAACACTTTCATTGTTGCTAATTGAAAAAATAAACGCCGAAACAAACGGAAAACTAGATTTAGCGATATCCATTTTCAACAACAATTACCACAAAAAGTTTTTACACCAATTGGTTTCCGGTCAATTAGATATGGACCGATTAGATTACCTGGTTCGCGACAGCTTTTATTCGGGCGTTGCCGAAGGCACCGTTGGAGCTGCACGAATTATTAAAATGCTTACCGTAAAAGATGATTGTTTGGTAGTAGAAGCAAAAGGAATTTATTCCATTGAAAATTTTTTAATAGCAAGAAGATTAATGTATTGGCAAGTTTATTTACATAAAACCGCAGTTGCTGCAGAATGTATGCTTGTAAATATACTAAAACGAGCAAAAGAATTAAGTCAAAATGGCACTCCTCTTTTTGCAACTCCTGCTTTGCAGTATTTCTTAACAAATACAGTTACTATAGATGTATTTGAAACATCGCCTGCCGCCTTATCAAATTTTGTACTACTCGACGATTCTGATGTAATTTCAGCATTAAAAGTGTGGGCTTCGCATCCGGATATAGTTTTATCAACACTTAGTCAACACTTTATCAACAGAAAATTATTTAAAGTAAAAACAAACAACAAGAAATTTTCATCAGCAGAGAAAGTTGCCTTGCTAAAAATTTATCAAAAAAAATACGCCATAAATAATGTAGATGCTAAGTACTTTTTACACGAAATTGGACTTACCAACGACACCTACAATTCCAGTTATGGAAGCGTAAAAATTTTGTATAATGATGGCTCTGTTAAAGATATATCGAATGCTTCGGATATATTGAATACAAGTATTTTATCTAAAAACATAACCAAACATTTTCTTTGCTTTTTACAGTATTAAAAGATGTTTATGCAAACACACTTCTATTAAAAAAACAGAAAGAGTGTTTTTTGATAGATAAACTTAATATTTATTTCATTAAATTTGCGCACAAAAAATTCAAAAAATGACTTTTACAGCTCAGCAAATAGCATCATTTTTAAAGGGTTCCGTAGTTGGGAATCCGGATATTGCGGTGAGCAATTTTTCAAAAATTGAAGAAGGAAAACCCGGAACAATTACATTTTTATCCAATCCAAAATACACCGAATTTATTTATACCACTCAAGCAAGTATTGTTTTAGTCAATAATAATTTTGAACCAAAAGGCGAGATATCGGCCACACTTATTAAAGTTGAAGACGCTTACAAAGCATTAGCATTGCTATTAAACTTGGTAGAGCAAAGTAAAGTGAAAAAAACAGGTATTGATTCTCTTTCATACGTTTCAAAAACAGCAAAAATTGCCGAAGATGTATATATTGGTGCTTTTGCTTACGTAGGCGAAAATGTAACGATTGGAAAAAATTCAAGAATTTATCCACATGTTTTTTTAGGAGATAATGCTCAAGTTGGAGAAAACACTATTCTCTATTCGGGAGTAAAAATATATGATGATTGTGTTATTGGAAACAATTGTATCCTACATGCCGGAACAGTAATAGGATCGGATGGTTTTGGTTTTGTACCTACAGAAAACGGATCGTACCAAAAAATTGCTCAAATAGGCAATGTC
>JAFGVL010000009.1 GCA_016938015.1 Paludibacteraceae bacterium | reverse complement strand
CAAAACCAAAAAAGATAAAATGCTGGAGGCCGGAATAGAAAATTTAAGTTCCCGACAAGTAGAAATTTTAAAACTTTGGGGCAATAACTTTTCAAATAAAGAAATTGCCGAAAAGCTGTTTATAAGCGTAAGAACAGTTGAGTCGCATAAAAACCATATTATGCAAAAACTTAATTTTAAAACTACCGTAGATATGATTAAGTTTGGTATTAAAAATAATTTAATCGAAATATAAGTCCCTCCCGTTGATCGATAAAGAGCTTACACTCATTCTTCTTTTTCTTTCCGAAAATTACTGAAATGCTTACGTGTTTCACGTAAAAACAAATTACTTTTTGTGCTATATTATTACGGCATATTACTTTTGAATCGCTTTGAGAATCATTCTGTTCTTCAAAGAAAAAGAAACAAAAATTAATTTAGTTTTTATTCATATTTAAAACAACAAAAATGGCAAATTTAGATGTAACATTGAATGACTTTATGACCAAAGTCATTGCAAAAAATCCGGGAGAATTTGAATTTCACCAAGCAGTAAAAGAGGTTGCAGAATCTTTGATGCCTTTTATCGAAGAAAACCCAAAATACAAAGCTGCAAAAATTTTAGAAAGAATGGCAGAACCTGAAAGAATGATTATTTTCAGAGTGCCATGGATTGACGATAAAGGAAATATCCAAATTAACAGAGGCTTTAGAGTTCAAATGAGTAGCGCCATTGGCCCATACAAAGGTGGTTTGCGTTTTCACCCAACAGTAAATGGCGGTATCCTTAAATTTTTGGCTTTCGAACAAGTACTAAAAAACAGCTTAACAACTCTACCAATGGGTGGTGGTAAAGGTGGTTCAGACTTTGACCCTAAAGGAAAATCAGATAATGAAGTAATGCGCTTTTGTCAAAGCTTTATGACTGAATTATCAAAACATATTGGAGCAGATACTGATGTTCCTGCAGGCGATATTGGTGTAGGTGGTCGTGAAATCGGTTTCTTATATGGTCAATACAAACGATTAAGAAACGAATTTACCGGCGTACTTACCGGCAAATCTCTTGGTTGGGGTGGTAGCTTAATCAGACCTGAAGCTACAGGATACGGAACAGTTTATTTTGCTCAAGAAATGCTAAAAACCCGCAACATGGATTTCAAAGGAAAAACAGTTGTTATTTCGGGTTCGGGTAACGTGGCTCAATATGCGGTACAAAAAGCAACCCAATTTGGAGCAAAAGTAGTTACGCTATCCGATTCTAACGGATATATTTACGACGAAGCCGGTATTGACGAAGAAAAACTAGCTTTTGTATTCGAATTAAAAAATAGCAAACGAGGCAGAATTAAAGAATATGCCGACAAATACAAATCAGCTCAATATGTTGATGGAAAAACTCCATGGGGCGTTAAATGTGATATAGCTTTACCTTGTGCTACACAAAACGAAGTAAACGAAAACGACGCAAACATGTTGGTAAGAAACGGTTGTATTTGCGTTGCCGAAGGAGCGAATATGCCTTCTACTCCGGAAGCAATTGAAGTATATATCAACTCGAAAATTTTATACGGACCTGGTAAAGCTGCTAATGCCGGTGGTGTTGCAACTTCAGGCTTAGAGATGACTCAAAATTCTATGCGTTTACCTTGGACAAGAGAAGAAGTAGATGCTAAATTGCACCAAATTATGATTAATATCCACCAAACTTGTGTTAAATACGGCACAGAAAAAGACGGATTTATTAATTACGTAAAAGGAGCAAACATTGGCGGATTTATTAAAGTTGCCGATGCAATGATTGATCAAGGTGTTGTATAGTACCCATAACATTATGTAAAAAAGCCGCTTCCATGCGGCTTTTTTTATGATTAAAATCGATTTAAATAATCAACTTCTTTTTTATTCTAGAAAGGGTTTCGGGAACAATATTAAGGCACTCGGCAATTTTATTTTGCGAAAGGTGCTTGGATAACTCTTTATGTTCTGTTATAAATACCACATATGTTCTGTTGGCGAAGCGGTTAGAACCTCTCTTAGTCGTTTTGATTCTTGTAAAAATGCTTGCTGATACATCACTCTCCCAATAGTGTTATAAGTAGGCAACATTGAAAAAGCTTTATCAATAAATGCTATACTTATTTTTATTAAAATAGCATCACTCAAACACTCAAACGAGTATATAGAAGGCTTTTGCTCTACAGCACTCAATAAGTCGGTAACAAAACGCTGGTTACGGTATATATTATTCGTTATTTGATCAGCTTTTTGTTGCGTAAACTTACGCACCGTTCCTTCCAATATAAAATACAAGTATTTTGAATACTCCCCTGCCTGATGGAAAATTTGATCTTTCTCTAATTCTAATACCTCAATATTAGGCAACAAATACTCCCACTCGGCATCATTCATGGGAGATATGTTACTTAAAAAAGCACGAAACCGATTTAAAATTTCAGCATCCATATAGTACTATAATTTATGTAAAAGTAACATTAAAATCATAAATCATAAAATGGATGTAGAAATTTCATTAGAAAACACTGATATAGAATAGGTTAATTTTTGTAACTAAAAAATTTTATGTATGTTTGTGCGCTAAAATATTTTAACACGTTATTCATGAAATCTCCACAAGAATGCCAAAACATTAACGAAGTTAGAGAATGTATTGATACAATTGATTCTCAAATAATTGAATTGTTGGCAAAACGATTTGACTACGTAAAAGCAATTGTTCCTTTTAAAGCAAAAACTACGGATGCAATCATTGCAAAAGAAAGAAAAGAACAAGTTATAAAATCTCGGCGAAATTTAGCCGAAAAATACGGACTTGACCCTGTTATTATTGAACAAATATATACCCTATTAATAAACTACTTTATTGAACAAGAACTCAAACTAATATCTACAAAAAATGTATAGAAAAGAAATAAAAGTACTGGATTGTACTGTTCGCGATGGCGGATTACAAAACAAATGGCAATTTTCCGATAAATTTGTTAAAGCAGTATACAACGCTTGTGTTGAAGCGGGCGTCGATTACATGGAAATTGGCTACAAAAGTAGCGAAAGTGCCTATTCAAAAACTGAAAACGGTCCCTGGAAATTTTGCGAAGAAAAAGATTTAAGAAGAATTGTAGGCGATAATAAAACGAATCTAAAGCTTGCTGCCATGGCAGATATCGGCCGTATCGCTTTTGAAGATATTCCAAAAAAATCTGACAGTTTATTAGATATGATTCGGGTTGCCTGCTACGACTATCAAGTTGATAAAGGCATTGCTCTTGCCGAACATTGTATGGATAAAGGATACGAAGTGTCTTTAAACTTAATGGCTGTTTCTGCTATATCTGAAATGGCATTAGATCAAGCTTTATCCGACATTGCAAAATCTAAAATCCCTATTGTTTACTTAGTTGATAGCTTTGGCAGTATGTACAGCGAACAAATACACTTTTTAATGACTAAATACAAAAAAGCGCTACCCGGTAAAACAATCGGATTTCACGGGCACAACAATATGCAATTAGCCTTTTCTAATACCATAGAAACCATTATTGAAGGAGCAAATATGCTCGACGGAACATTTTTAGGATTAGGGCGTGGTGCCGGAAATTGTGGTACAGAACAATTACTTACTTTCCTTAAAAACCCTAAATACAGAGTTAAACCTGTTTTCAACGCCATTCAACATGAAATAATTCCGCTTCAAAAAACCCTTAGCTGGGGATACCATATTCCTTATTTAATTACCGGCTATTTAAACTTACACCCTAGCTCGGCTATGAAATGGATGGACTCTGCCGAAAGAGATGATTTTATGACTTTCTTTGAAAACACCATTGACAGCAGAAAAGAATTAGAATAAGCTATTATTTAACTCACTTCCCTTTAAAAGCCTCTATTATGAGGCTTTTTTTATAAAATTATTATAAATATTCACGCTTTTGTTTTGTACTATATTTTTTAGTTCTATTTTTGTGTATTGAATTGTATAGTTTTTTCATAGACTCTCAGGAATGAAATTACAGCTATTTTTTACACTTTTTTTTAGCGTCTTTTGCCAACACTTTTGTTTGACACAACAACAACCGTCTGCTCAAGCTTGGTCGAACGCACCCGCACAAGCAAGTACGGCCTATACCAAACAATGGACTGCCTATTGCAATCCGGCTATAATAAGCACGGTTGATACGTATAAAATTGCTGCTAACTACGTTAACCGCTTTCAATTAAAGAAACTATCTACCACAAGTATCAGTTCGTCCATCCCCACAAAAATTGCAACTATCGGATTGGCTTTAAGTCACTTTGGCTATTCACAATACAACGAAATACAAGGCGGAGTGGCTGTTGCAAGGAATTTTACCGATAGGTTTCATGTGGGCATGCAATTTAACTATTATGCTGTTTTACTTTCACCAACAGAAGGATATAAAAATACTGTAATTGCTCAAATAGGTATTATCTCAAAAATTTCTGATGCTTTTTTTATAGGTTTTCACACCTATAATCCGGCACAAACAAACATAGAATTAAACCTTACAGAAAAACGAATCCCATCTATTTTTAGTTTAGGAACATCGTATCATTTCAGCGATAAACTACTATGGCTTGGACAACTGGACAAAGAAATTGATTTCCCCTTACAATGGCGAACAGGTTTTGAATACCTCATGGTAAAAGAGTTTTCGCTGAAAATAGGCGGATACGGAAATCCTTTTGTGCCAAATCTAGGTGTAAGTGTTTTTATTAAACAGCTTCAAATAGACCTAAATTTTGAACGCAATCCTACTCTAGGCATTAATTCCATTTGCGGATTAAGCTATACTTTTCGATGAAACGTATTTTTCACATACTTTTTCTGTTCGCATTGTTTAGTGTAAGCATTGTTGCCCAACAAGAAAAGCAAGTGCCAACAGAACTATTGGAAGCTATCTTTGAGCAAATTGCTGAAAATAGAGAAACCGAAGATTTCGATCAAACAGAAATATTGGATGATTTATACCATTATGCACAATACCCCATCAACTTAAATGCTACCAATAAAAAGGAGTTAGAAAAACTACATTTCCTCAACGACACTCAAATTGAGAACTTACTGTATTATTTATATATGTATTTTCCAATGGAAAACATATTTGAACTTCAATTGATAGAAGGGTTCTATAAACAAGATATCCGAAACTTACTGCCATTTGTGACTGTTGAAAGAATTGCAGATAAACCAACTCCTATCAAGTTTAAAAACATGCTGAAACATGGTAAACATGAACTATTAACTCGATTGGATAAAGGCTTGGAAACCAAAGAAGGATACAAATTTGTACCTGATGAAGAACTGGTAGAAAATCCAAATAAACAGTATATAGGCAATCCGTTTTACTATTCACTAAAGTACCGTTATCGGTACAGCAACCGTATATTGGCTGGAGTTACAACCGAAAAAGATGCGGGAGAACAGTCGTGGGGCGCCTACAACAAAGGCTTCGATTTTTATTCGGGCTATGTGCAATTGAATGATTTCGGAAGATTTAAAACCCTTGTTGTAGGAGATTTTAGCGCAAGTTTCGGGCAAGGACTAGTAATGAGTACAACATATGGTTTTGGAAAATCTTCGTTAGTCCTAAATCTAGAGGCTCGCAATGAAGGGCTGCGTAAATGTGGTTCAACAAACGAAACTAATTTTTTTAGAGGCATAGGCAGTACCGTAAAATTTGGAAGGATAGAATTAACAAGCTTTTACTCAAACAAAATAATTGATGGAGATACTGTTGGAAATTTCTTTTCTTCCATAAAAACAGACGGACTTCATCGAACTATAAATGATTTATCCAAAAAAAACACGGTTAACATCCAAGTAGTAGGGACGCACGTTTCCATGCGTTTTGAAAAAGTAAAAGTAGGAATAACCCTTACAAATTTACAACTGAACAAGACCCTCTCAACTACTCCATATCCGTACAACTATTATTATTTTTCGGGCAACCAACAAACAGCAGGAAGTGTTGATTATAAAATCCGTTGGCGAAAATTCTCTTTCTTTGGCGAAACAGCTATAACAAACAAGTTTGCTCCGGCTACTATCAATAGCCTAGGTTTCAACCCAAGCTCCACTGTAAGTTTGATGCTATTACAACGCTACTATTCGCCAACATACGACGTTTTATTTGCAAATGCTTTTGGAGAAAGCTCTCGCAATAATAATGAAGAAGGTTTATACCTAGGAACAGAAATACATCCCTATAAAAGTTGGAAAATTTCTGCTTATGCAGACTGTTTTAGTTTCCCTTGGCTAAAATATGGCATAGACAAACCTTCGGTTGGTTACGACCTACTAATTCAAGCAGACTATTCGCCAAAAGAAGAAACACGCATGTATGTTCGTTACAGATTTAAACAAAAAGAAAATAATATAACCAACGACTCAACAACTACTCCGTTCATTAGTAATTATAATCGAGGTTCATTACGCTATGTGTTGCAGTATGCCATTTCCGACAAACTGAAATTACAAAACACCTTAGAAGGCACGTATTCTCAAAAAGCTTCGGACAAACCAACATACGGTATATTATTAGCTCAAGACCTAAGTTATTCATTTACTAAACTACCCTTATCTTTTAACCTACGTTACGAGTTATTTGATGCTATGAACTACGAAAACCGTATCTATACCTACGAAAAAGATATTCTCTACGCATTCTCCATACCCGCACTTTATGGCAAAGGAAGCCGTTATTACTTAAATATAAAATACAATCTATGGAAAAACCTTTCGCTTTACGTTAAAATTGGACAAACGACTTATATCCATAAAGAAATTATTGGTAGTGGATTGGAAGAAATTGATGGAAATAGAAAAACGGATGTGCGGGTGTTGCTAAAATGTACGTTTTAGTTAAACTGGTAGCAGATTGAAGCCGAAACTGCATACATAATTGCTGCCAGTTAAACTTACGCATGTATTTCAGCCAAATATTCCTGCTCCGTTTGCCCCGGTGTAGGGATAAGGGTAGCTCTCTTATTCAATACATGCAAATCCATAATAGAAGAATAGCCCGAACGACAAATAATTTCTTTTGCCGTTAACAGTTGTGCTTTAAGTTCGGGGCAAGGCAAATGCGAAACAAGGGTAATATTAGCAAGCTGTTTTGTGTTAACTTCTTGTTGAGGAAAGCCTTGTATAATAAGTACTGTTTGTTCTTTTCCAAGCAATTTTTCTATCCATTCTTTTTCAAATAAACTGCGTTGCGGTTCAGGCCCAGAAACTACTACCACCGTATGGAAAGTTGGAGTCGGTACAATATCGGGAGTGCAAGAAAAACGCGACTGACATCCAATAAACCGAGCCTGTTTAGGTAATGGGTACTTATGTGCTAAGTCGCCCGAAAGCCCCCCGTTCTCAGCCTCATCGGGTATCCAACAAGCCGTATACCGATTTATAAAAAATCGGTGTATCAACCAACCTAAGCCTTCGAAAATTTTCAAGCGTTTGGGCATTTTTACCATCAATTGGTGAGTTATATAAACACATGGCACGAGCCTAGTCCACAAACCAAAGCGGTTATCCGAAATCACATAAGAAATCTTATATTGTTTTATATAGATTTGTAGTTGCCGGTGTTCCCTCCAAATGTCGAATAAAATTTTTGGCAAGCTAAGAAGCAATTTTCCTATTTGAAAACTGCCTGTTGAGTATCGCACAGAAAACGAACGAAATTCAACAAATTCAAGTTGTGCGAATTCCTGTTTGAGTAGTTGCAAGGGATATCCATCCGCAGCAATAATAATTTGATGTCCTTGAGAAAGTAATTTTTTAATTACAGGAATACAGCGTGTAGCATGACCTAAGCCCCAATTAAGTGGAGCAATAAGAATGCGTTGTTTTCCTTCAATTTGTGGTATGGAGTTTTGTTGTTGCATTTCCTTTATTTTCCGCTCACTGCACAAACCAATTTATGACGTTTTGTTTCGCCCTTATTGGCATTAAATAGTTCTACATAAATTACATACAATCCAATATTGGCACAAGTATTATCGTCTGTGGTTCCGTCCCATAAAAGGATTCCTTCAGTGGATAAGAGATAGTTTTTATAAAGACCCTTTATCTTTTGTCCACTTGCATCAAAGATAGTGATATTTGACATCCAACCATTTTCTTCCATACGATAATTTATAAGCAAAGCATCATTATCTCCATCATTATTTGGGGTAAAATTCTCCTGTTGAAACCAAAATTCTTTTGATTTTTCAACATCAGAAATTTCTAAATATTGAGAATTTTGATAACCCGGAGTGGCATAATTTACTTCGGAAGAAGCCGAATGCCAACTACCGGATGCTTGTGTTGGCAAATTCGGATTAATACGTTCTAACGAAACGCCTTGCTCGTTTTTTATTAAGGGGTGGTGCCATTTGTTACTATATACAAGCGCATCGTAAACAGTATCTTTTGCTGCATTGCAAATCAAAATAGTTGCTTCTTCATTATTTAATGCCATCCACGTTTTTACAGCTATAAAATTACTGGTTATTGGGCAGTTGTAATACAAACTGTCAACAGAAGGGTTTTTGCACAAAGCCAAATACGATTTAGGCAACATCTGCGTTCCGTTGGGTATAGCAGCTCCTGCATTTAATGATCCATCTGTTTTTTTGGTAGTAATTTTTAGTCCCGATACATCAATCGTTCTATCCGTATTATTATAAATCTCAATAAACTCTTCGGCATTTTCGGCACTATTAAACAGCACTTCATTTAATAGCAAATCGCCTTCTTGTAGTACCTCATACACGATAGGTTTTAACACCGGCTCCTCTTTTTTATCATACTTACCCCCTTCTACTTGTATACTGTCAAAAAAATAAGCTTTTCCAACCGATGCACTATTTTTACACAAAACGCCCGTATAATGTGATTCTTTATAGGTAGAGTCAGTCACGGAACCCTCCAAAATAAATTCAGTTTCATGTTGTAATTTAGAATAAAGTTTCCATCGGCTTAACGAATCGCGGGTAACTTTGATACATACATCCACCGGATTAGTATTTACCCTTCCATCCGCACCATCAATAATTTTTACTTTCGAAAGGCTATCTTGTCGATAAAGCGAAATTTCGTCGGCAGTATTTCCTACTTGTACATAATAACCATGGGTTATAGGGAGCTTCGGCGATTTTGCCACTAAATAAAAACATGCATAATTTGCCGACGAGGGGTTGTAATTAATTTTTATGGAAGCCTGCCATTGACCATTTTTTATAGCTTCGGAAAAAGTTGATAAATACGAAGTATCTGCTACCAACACATTTAACTGCAATTGTTTGTTTTCATTTACAATAAAATTTTCTGTTTTCCCTTGCCAAAAAGGATTCTGGGAAAAATTACCGTCAGAAAAATTATCGCTCACTTGTGCAAATGTACTTCCATACATTAGCAGTAATAAAATTAAACTAGTGGTTCTCATTTTTTAGAAATATGTTTTTCATGTTGTTTGTATTAAACTAAAATTGATGTTCCATTTCAATAGTGAAAAAAATATACGGGAAATAGTTCATTTATTTTACTGAATGACAATAAGTACCCTTTTATTATTTGCAAGAAATGCATTATCTTTGTATCGATTTGTTGCATTAACTGCATGCAAATATACAAATAAGTAGAATATAATTATTAACTCTTTTACCTAAAAAAATGAAAGTAGCAATTGTAGGAACAAGCGGTGCCGTAGGACAAGAATTTTTACGTGTACTTGCCGAGAGAAATTTTCCGATGGATGAGCTGGTATTATTTGGCTCAAGTCGAAGTGCAGGAACTGTTTACGAATTTAAGGGTAAAAAATATACCGTTAAAGAACTAGTTCATGGTGACGATTTTAAAGGCATTGACATTGCTTTTACATCGGCAGGAGCAAGCACTTCGAAAGAATTTGCTGCAGATATAACCAAATTCGGAGCTGTTATGATTGACAATTCCAGTGCATTTCGTATGGAGAATGACATTCCGTTAGTGGTTCCGGAAGTAAATGCAGCAGACGCAAAAGTTCGTCCAAGGGGCATTATTGCTAATCCAAACTGTACCACCATACAAATGGTAGTTGCTTTAAAAGCTATCGAAAACTTATCGCATATAAAACGAGTACATGTAGCTACATATCAAGCAGCTTCGGGAGCCGGTGCAGCAGCAATGGACGAGCTAGTTGAACAATACGCACAAATTGTACGTGGCGAAAAACCAACGGTAAACAAATTTGCTTACCAATTGGCCTATAACCTTATCCCTCAAATTGATGTGTTTACCGAAAACGGATATACGAAAGAAGAAATGAAAATGTATCACGAAACGCGTAAAATTATGCACTCGGATGTAGAAGTTAGTGCTACTTGCGTAAGGGTACCTGCACTTCGTGCTCATTCGGAAGCCATTTGGGTAGAAACAGAAAAAGCTATTTCTGTTGCCGAAGCAACCGCTGCTTTTTCAAAAGCAGAAGGAATTATTCTTCAAGATGATCCTGCCAATAAAGTTTACCCAATGCCTTTAGATATTGCCGGTAAAGATCCTGTTTTTGTTGGCCGTATTCGCAAAGACCTTTCGAACCCTAACGGACTATCCTTTTGGTGTGTTGGCGACCAAATTAAAAAAGGAGCCGCTTTAAATGCCGTTCAAATTGCCGAATACCTTATTAAAGAAGGAGATATTAAATAACTTTTCTTCTATACATTCTATAAAAAGCGAAGCTCTAAAAAGCCTCGCTTTTTTATTTAACATATTTTACATATATTATTTTCCTTTGGAAATTGTTTTTATTGGAAATTATATATAATTTTGTATCCAATTTATTAATCAACCTAAAGAACTATGGAATGTATTTGTTTTATTAAAGACATTTATAAAGCTATTACCTCATTTGAAGAAAGCTTTCTTAATGACTTTGATTTGTGTATCAACGAAGCTCTAGTGCTCTGTTGTTTAAAAAACAAACAACTATCATCGAGTGAATTGGCCGAACAAGCAGGACTTAAATTTTCGCACGCATCTAAAATAATTAAATCTATTGAAGACAAGGGGCTGATAAAAAGAACTATCGGTCATAGCGACAAACGATACATGAATTTTGAACTATCGGCAGCCGGTCAAGAGATGTTAAAAAAGATTGAGTCTCACCAACTGGATATACCTGAGCTATTGCGTCCGGTATTTAACTGCCGAAATCAACTAAATACCTCCACCATAAATTGACAAAAAAACGACATGAAAAAAATAATCGTATTAACTATGTTGCTGGCAGTTGTATTTCTGTCGTGCAAAAAGGAAGAGAAAGAAATTAAACAAACAATAATAACCCCTAAAATTGAAAAGAAAATGGGAACAATTCAACTAAACAAAGAGACTTTTCTTGCAAAAGTAATGAACTACGAAACAAATCCTAGCGAATGGAAATACTTGGGCGACAAACCTTGTATAATAGACTTTTACGCAGATTGGTGCGGACCATGCAAAGCGGTAGCTCCGGTTTTAGAAGATTTAGCTAAAGAATACGACGGTAAAATTTATATTTACAAAGTAAACACCGACGAACAACAAGAGTTAGCTCAAGTTTTTGGCATTCAAAGCATTCCTACCATTTATTTCTGTCCGATGGAAGGCGAACCACAAATGGCTATGGGAGCTTTACCAAAAGCACCTATTAAACAAGCTATTGCCGAAGTATTAAAAGTACAATAATAAAGTTGAACTCTTTATTTATAAACCTTTTTTTCTAAAAACACACCTCATGAAAAACAAATTTTTTGCGTTTCTGAAAAAAAATGTACGCGTATTTATTGGCATTGCCATAGGTATAGTGGTTGGTTTAGTGTATTGGTACTATTGGGGTTGCCCCGATGGATATTGCCCTAAAGAACCGCCATTAAAAGCAAACCCATACGCTTGCGCTGTTTATGGTGGGTTAATAGGAGGATTAATTTTTGAGTCTTTAAACAGAAAAGACCCTGAAAAAGAAAAAAAAGATAAAAATGAAACTAACAAAGAATGAAACTAAAACTGTATTTTAAAACTTGGCATTTTGAACGCTACTTTCGTTTAGCAATAGCCATTTTAGCAGGAATTTTTGCCATATCTACCAAAGAATACTCCGTATTAATAATAACAGCATGGCTTGGAGCTTTAGCGCTATTTAACATTTCGTGCTGTGGCACAAGTGTCTGTAATACGACGGCCAAAAAACCTGACAAAAAAGATGAAAATCAACCCATTCAAATTAACTACGACGAAATAAAATAACCTTATGGAAACAAAAAATTTTAAAGAAATAATTCAGTCAGATCAACCTGTTGTAATTGATTTCTACGCTCCTTGGTGTGGCCCATGCAAAGCAATGACCCCCATATTAGAAAACTTAAAATCGAAGTTAGGAGAACAGGTAAAAATTATCAAAATAGACGTCGACGAAAACCCTGATATTGCCGTTGAACTGGAAATTAGAAGTATTCCAACACTAATGATTTATCAAAACGGCGAAAAAAAATGGAAAAAAGTTGGCTTAAGCTCTGTTGATGAAATGCTATCTGTAATTAACACACTCAATAAAAATTAACTTAAATAAAACTCCCTCGTAACGGCAAAAAAAATGGAATGAAAACAAACTTGTTGGTTAATAACTTACAATGTACACATTGCGTATCTACTATAAATAAAGAATTACGTAAAATAAATGGCGTTTACGGCATTGAAGCAGATATTGCCAACCAACGCTTAGTAATTGATCATACTGAAGATGTTTCTTTACAACAAGTTTCTTCCACATTAACAGAACTTGGGTATCCTAACAGCATAAGTAAATTAGATACTTTCTATTTTAAAGCGGCTAGCTGGGATTCAAACCCTAGACGCATTGCTCAAGCAGAAAAGTTTTTTAAAAAAATAACCGAAATTATTCCCTTAAAACCAACGGACACAGTAATGGATTTTGGTTGTGGAACAGGCTTGGTTGGCTTACAGTTTACTCCATACGTGAGTAAACTAATTATGGCCGACAATTCTGCAGCGATGCTTTCGGTTTTAAAAGAAAAAATTGCTGCTTTACCAATAGAAGCTTCAAAATTTGAGATTTTATCTGCTCCTATCAAAGAATTCGCTAATTCAGAGATAGATGTAGTGGTTTCACTAATGACTTTTCATCATATAGAAGAACCTGAATTGGTTATTAATGAACTTTACCAAAAAATTAAAGCCGGAGGATATCTTGCAATTGGCGATTTAGCTAAAGAAGACGGTAGCTTTCACGAAGAAAAGGTTGCACACAACGGATTTGACACAGAAATACTAATCAACTATTTACAAGCAGCCGGTTTTAAAATCATCTTTAATGAAATCTTTAACCAATTTAAAAAAGAAACCACAACAGGAATCAAAGAATACAAACAGTTTTTAATCATCGCAAAAAAATAACCGTATGGCTATTAATATCAATGCACAAAAATGCCCACAAAATCATCGTTGTCCGTTATTAAACATTTGTCCCGCAGGGGCAATTACGCAACGAGGAATTGGATTGCCTGAAATTGACCAAGCAAAATGCACAAACTGTGGAAAATGCTCCCGCTATTGTGGAATGGGGGCATTGCAATTAAAGTAAATAACCTAAAAAACAACGCATTATACGGTATTGTTTTTGCTAATTTCAAAATGCACTAAAAATATACCGCATGAAACAAAAAATGAAAATCACTGTGAAAGAGTATATCAAAGCAGTGAAAAAAGCCGACCGAGCCATTGCGCTCGAAAACAGTAGTGGATTTAAATCTACTACAAGTATTCATAAGTCCAAAAAGACTTACAACCGAAAAGAGGGCAAGAAAATAGATTTCGAGCCCTCTTTTTTTAACTTTGATTCTAAAAAAAATCTTAATTCATAACTTACATCCCCCCCCTTTCTCTGCTTTTTTTTAGGGAAAAAGATTAGTCCTTTTAATCTATTTGTAATAAAATTATAAACAAAATACCCAACAAACTAATTTTTTAATCGTACCTTTACGCACCAAAAAGACTTTTCCTTTTTGCTTGAATTTTTTGCAATACAACATAATTATTGTATTTATTATGTTATTATGATTACACTTTGATTATTTACTCAAACTTTTACATGAAAAGATTAATTTTCATAACTCTCGTTTTTGAATTAATTTTAGTTGATAGCGTAGCCCAACAGAGTTTTAACTCAGGTGGAGATAATCAAAAAGAAGAAACCCTTTCTATTAGTTATTCCATTGGGCAACTTTTTTCAGAACCATTTTCTACTTATGGCGGCTTAGTAAAAACAACACCCGGAATTCAACAAGCTTTCAGTGTTACTGTAGAAAGTTCTACTCAAAATTCCTCATTTAAATTCGCAACCATTCTCCTTTATCCAAATCCTGCCATTCATTATTTAGAACTAGCCATTACAGATTTAGAGCTAACACAAACCAAGGCTATCTTATACGACTGCTTCGGAAAAACCATAGCAAACTATCCCATAAAAACCCCGATTACTCAAATTGATGTTTCCCATTTAATTTCCGGAGTGTACCTTTTTAAAGTAGTACAAGGAAATGAAGAAATAAAACTTTTTAAAGTGATAAAAAAATAATACCACCATGAAAAAAACTTACAGCCTTTTAGTTGTAACAGCATTCTCTTTCTTAATGCTATATGCACAAACTCCTAACCGAATAAATTACCAAGCAATTATACGAATTGGCGAACAAAACACCCTTGTAGCAAATACCTCAATAAGTGTAAAAATAAGCATTTTACAAGGAAATGAAAACGGTGTTAGTGTTTATACCGAAAAACATACACCAACAACGAACGCTAACGGACTAATGACGCTTTCGATAGGTGGAGGAGCTGTTCAATCGGGATCTTTTACTTCCATTAATTGGGCAAATGGGCCGTACTTTGTAAAAACCGAAATTGACCCCGAAGGTGGAAATAACTACCTTTTAAGCTCAACAACACAACTACTAACTGTGCCTTATGCCTTGCATGCAAAAACGGCAGAAACAATAAGTGGAAGTATCCCTTTTGATAAAATAACCAATACTCCGGCTACTCTATCCGGTGATTATAATGATTTAACCAATAAACCAACTCTTTTTTCGGGCAACTATAACGACTTAACCAATAAACCTACATTGGCAACTGTATCTACAACCGGAAGTTATAATGATTTAACCGATAAACCGATAATTGGCGCAAACGGATTTTCGGGTAACTATGCCGATTTAAGCGGAAAACCAAATTTTCAAGACAGTATTACAAGCTATGGTTTCAGTGGAAATTACAACGACTTAACCAATAAACCAACATTTGTTACCAGCTATTTGGACTTAACCAATAAACCAAATTTGGCAACAGTAGCAACAAGTGGCAGCTATAACGATTTAACAGATAAACCGATAATTGGTGCAAACGGATTTTCGGGCAACTACGCCGACTTAAGCGGAAAACCAAACATCCAAGATAGTATTGCTACTTATAGCTTTAGTGGAAATTATAACGAGTTGCAAAACAAACCGGTTCTTTTTAGCGGTAGTTATAACGACCTTACCGATATACCTAGCAGTTTTGCTGGCAATTATAGCGAGTTGACAAACAAACCAAGTTTTCCCGACAGTATTGCCACTTATGGGTTTAATGGCAATTATCAATCGTTAATAAATACCCCAAATATCCCCGATACAATCACGAAATATGCTTTTGACGGTGATTATAACAATTTAACCAATAAACCTGAACAAGTTAGCTCTTTTAACAACGACGCAGGATATATTACAAACACACAAGTTTCGGGCAAATTAGTGCCTCAAGGAGCAAGCATTGGAGATATTTTATATTGGAATGGAAATGAAGGATGGAACATAGTTCCTATTGGTGAAGAAGGACAAATGTTATCCATAAAAAACGGTAAACCGACATGGATAAACAATGTACTTTTTAATAATTATCAAGTGGGAGATCTCTTCTTAGAAGATGGAAATTCTGTAGGTATTATTGCAGATATCGCTGCCGACGGATCTGAAGGGATTTTAATATCAACAGATGAGTTTTCCGGCAAAAGCTGGGGTAGAATAGACACTTTACTTCACTGCTCAAGTGCCGACGGATATACAAACACAAACACGATTCGTTCTGTGTGGAATTACAGCCAAACCACTTTCCCTGCCACCCAGGCTTGTGTTTCATTAGGGGCTGACGAATGGTATTTGCCCTCAAAAGAAGAAATGATAAGGGTGTATTCAAATAGAAATTTTATTAATAAAAGACTGGAAGCGCTCGAAAAAACAAAATTAGGCGAAACGGCAAATGCCTATTGGACTTCTAGCGAAAAAGATACCACTTCAGCTTTAATAATTCAATTCAACACTATAGGAACTTCTTTTGCCGGTAACACCATTGAAATTGAAAAAGATAGCACATGTCACGTAAGAGCAATGCGAAAATTAAATGCTCAAGAAATAAAATCTCGTCCGGCCGATTATCATTTTTATGCCATAGGAGATGTATTTTATGAAAATAATCAACCTAAAGGCATCGTATATACAATTAGTGACGGCGGGTTACATGGAAAAGTTGTTTCAATAAGCCAAGAGCGCTCATCATGGATGGAAACAGAAACCACTCCAACTACAACCAATGCAACAAGTTTAACCAATGGGAAAGCAAATTTAGATAGTATAAAAGCAACTGTTCCCTACGACATTGCTCAATTTAGTTATCCTCCGGGCTACCCAATTTTCTGGGCTTATTCATTAGGAACAAACTGGTATACTCCGGCTACCAATGAATTAACAGAACTGTATTTAAACAAAACAATCATAAATACAGCTCTTAATCAGTTAATTGTACAAAATATTCCGAATGTAAGTTTATTGCAAACAACCGCTGAAACTTCTTTTTATTGGTCGTCAACAGAACAAAACGACATCAATGCCTATAGTATATCATTCGAAAACGGCACTCAACAACAACAACCCAAAACTACTAACGGCTATATTAGAGCAATACGAAATTTTTAAACTATAAACTATCATGAAAAATTTAACATTAATCCGAAAAACAACCCGCTGTTTATTCATTTGTTTCGCCTTGGTAATAAGCACACAAGTTGCCTATTCAAGCGAAATGTGGAATGACGGATCAAAAAGTTTTGTTAGTCATATTGGCGATGGATACATTGATTTAGTTATCCCTTTTTACGATGAAGATGGAAACGACGAAGCATTAGTTAATACCACAGATAATATTGTTAGTTCTGTTTGGATTTATAATAGTGCCAATAGTAATGACTATTATCCCCTTATCTATTTTTATTCTGCAGATGGCGAAGATTCTTGGCAAAGTGCCGGAAGTCATTGGATTAAAACAAAAAGAAATAGTAGCTATACCGCCAAAGTAATTGCTATTAGTGGTCGAGATTCACATGACATTGGAACTGGTTATAGTGGTGGAATCTATTTTGGCAATTCAAGTGAAGTGTCGAGTGCTACTTACAGAATTTATTTATCAAACAACCTTTTAGCCAGTGGCAAATCGTTTCAAGTTCATGTTAAGTATTATGTAGATACCAACAGTGATGGAAATGGGGCTTCTACAGAACGACATAATAATGTGATGAGTTTTACTATGCCTAGTTTCTCTAGTCCGGTTATAAATTTTAATGCTCCGGGATTTTCATCTACTGCCGGAAAATATGAATTAAGTTTTAATGTAACTGCAGCAAAAGATGGCTCAAAATATAGGTGGGATAACTCCGATTTATCAGGAGCTACTACCGGCTCTTCTGCAACTACACAATTCGACGTACAAAACTACCAACAAAATCACAATTTATATTTTTGGTACAAGGTATCCGATTACCAAATGGTAATGAAATATTCATCAAAGATATTGCCGGCTTACCAACAACCTTTAAATTTTACCGCAAGCAATGAACCATCTCCTAGTGGAGCCGACACAAAATTAACTTGGACTGTTTCAGGTTCTCAAACCGAACAACAAACTGGCGATGAGTTTGAAATTCAACGTTCTACAGATGCCGGTTTCACATCTCCTGTAACAGTAGGAAAAATTGCATATAATCCAACAACAACTTATTATTCTATTATTGATAAAACAAGTGAAGAAAATTTAAATACTACTGTTTACTACCGCATTCGTAGAACAAAAGCAACGCAATGGAATTGGTCATTTAGTAAAACCGTTTCTATTGTAAAATCGATGTCGCATATTACTATTAAACAGGGAAGCGTTACAGAACAAATTGACGAAAATAATCAGGTTACTGTTAATTGGCTTTTTGATACCGGAAATGTAATTTCTACAAATTCTAAAATTATCATAAAACGAACAAGGCTTGATAATCAGCAAGTTGATATTATTGAAAAACCTTTCGACAGTAATACTAAATCATATTCTGAAGAACTTACGGCTATGTGTAAAGAATACCATTATAGCGTATACGTAGTTCCCGGAAACTCCAAATATACCACACAAAATCCTGTTGAAGCAAGACCTCTAAATTCAATTGTGCCTGTTAATTTTGGAAATATTACCGCACTTACGGCATCCAAAGGTTATTTCTCCGACCGTGTAGAATTAGAATGGAACCTTGTAGATGGTGCTGCCGAAACATTCTCTATTCAAAGGCGTTTGTATGGATCGACCGAAGAGTTTAAGCAGTTAGACACCAAACCGGCATTCGAATCCTCACATCAATATTCGTACACCGATGTTACCAGTACTCCCGGCGTTTTGTATGAATACCGCATTGCCGGAATGACAAGTTGTGCTACCGGTTTATCTACAGTTTATTCACCGCCTACAGTTGGCTTTAGAACGCCTACCGGCGATATTTATGGACGCGTAACTTTCGAAAACGGACAAGCAGAAGAGGGTGTAGAAATAAATGTTACTACCGAAGAAGATATTCTTTCGCAAAGCGTGGCATTTACCGCAAACGATTCTGCCTTGGTCACTAAAACCACTTTGTTGCAAGCAAATACCAACTTTATTAGCCTTCAAGCGTATGTTTCTCCGGATGCTACAAACGGAACTATCTTGTCGAAAAACGGCATGTACTCTTTAGGCATTAGCAATGATCAGTATTATTTTTCTGCCGGCAATAAAACAGTAACCATTGCTGTCGATTCCTTGCGCGCCAGTGTTTTAAAAACCAAAGCATCTTGGGTACATGTAAGTGGTATTTATACCGGAACTAAACTGCTAATTTACCTCAATGGCGATTCCATTACCCAAACCGATGGAGTTGCAGTTATTACAGAAAATACCAATTCGGTTAAATTGGGCGGTAATGGTTTTGTGGGTAAAATAGATGAAGTTCGCATCTGGAACAAAGCATTGACTACCGAAGAAATTAAACGAGACTATAACCGTTATATTCCGGGTAATGAAACAAGTTTGTTAGCGTATTATACCTTTAATTATGCGACTAACACTGAGTTTTATGATATTTCGTATTATGGCACAAATTACAATGCTAACCATGGTGTGTTAAATACGGCATCTGTTACAAACGATTCTCCTACAGCTTCGCAATTAGGATATAAAGGAGTAACTCGAACTGATGGTAGTTACGAAGTGCGTACTATTCCTTACAAAGGAAATGGTACTGCCTATTATTTGGTGCCAAAACTAGGCATTCATCAGTTTGAGTCAGAAAAAGAAGTACGTTTTATCAGTGCACAAGCACAAAGCCATACGGTTAATTTTACCGACAAATCATCCTTTACGGTAAAAGGTACGGTTACTTATTCCAATTCTATTATTCCGGTAGAAGGGGTAAACTTTACTGTTGATGGGGTAACGGTTGTTAAATCAAATGGTATTCCTGAAGCAACAGCTGCTGATGGTTCTTTTTCGATAATGGTACCGGTTGGTGTACACGAAGTAAAAGCGGTAAAACCAAATCATAAATTTGAGAATGAAGGTAGAATTACCGATCCAAATGGCGTAGATTTAAATTATCAAGACGATATTAATAATGTGCTGTTAAAAGACAAAACTACAATCAAATATATTGGTCGTGTGGCCGGAGGTACAGTACAAGAGGCTTATCCATTAGGTCATTCCTTATCGAAAAATAATTTAGCTAACGGCATAACGATAACTTTGCAACATACCAAAATTGAAACGCTTACATTTAATGATGCTACTATTACGGAACCTCACCTAAAACCTTCCAACGCAACAACGGTACATACCAATGATGTTGTTTATGGCGAAAACAAGGTCGTTATTCATGTTAACGATACTACGGGCGAATTTGTGGCGCACCTTATTCCGGAGCAATTTACGGTTACAGTTAATGCCGGTACCCATCATGTGGATATTCCCGGTTCGGGAAGTACTATCGATTTATCACAACAATTTATTGAACAAAAAATTGTTAACGCATATACCGACTCCATTAAAGAAAATAATCAGTGGAAAAAAGTGAACTATTCAGATACAGTACGCTATAACTTTGCGCAAAAATTTATCAAACGGTATGCTCCTGAGATTAGAGTTTCGCAAACGGATGCCAATAAAAAATTGTTGCCCTATTTTGGAAACGATACTATTCTGATACCAAATATGATAGGCGAACAGGTTAAAGTGCCTTTGTATGATAGTGCAAGCAATACGTATACTTTCGATAAACCTGTTTTTGTGCATAATGCCTCCTACCATTTAAAAATGGAGGTGTTTGAAAAATACCAATTATTCAACGGCGATGAGTTGCTAACTACTGATGAAGTGCCAACGCAAGATGCTACATTTAAGTTCAACAATGATATTGCTACTATTGTAACTAAAAATACGGAAGTTGAAGCTGATTCTGTTGGCGTGGGGTATTATTCTTTTGTTGCCGCCGAACCTGAATTAACCTCGGGTATTCGCAGCATCAATTTAAAAGTTACTTATGGCGATAATGCTTCGCCTACTTCTATTGATTGGGAACAACCAACCACCTTTGCAAATGGCGAAGCTTTTGTGTTAGGAGCTCATCAAACAGGAACTGATTTTGTTACTGCCGGTCCCGACAAAGTGCTTACTGTATTACGAGACCCCCCCGGTTCTAATAGTTTTTCGTATTTAGAGAAAGGGGTTACCGTAACAGAATCATCTACTTATACCGGTTCAATTAAAAATACAGGCAACGAAAACTTTACTTTGGGTGTAAAAGCCGAAGTGGTTGTTTTTGCCGGTCTTGGTGCCGGTGTTATTAATAAAACAGTTGAAACAGAGTCGGGCGTAACAGTGGGTATTATTCACGAAGAACAATACGAAGGTCAAGACACTAAAAAATCTGTTACTACCACCACTACGAGATTCCAAACTAGTGACGACCCAAATTATGTGGGTCCATACGGCGATGTATACATTGGATATTCTACAAATATAACTTTTGGTTCTACCCAAAATGTTACCATTGTGCCAAAATCAAAATTAGCTGCATATACCGGAACTCATTATAAAGAAGTTGCCGACTGGGCTCTTGTGTACGCCGAAGGTCGAAGTGTTTCTCAATCGTTTAGCACTTTGTTTGCTTATCCTCAAATTCATATTGAACAACAGTTGATTCCGGAATTGCAAACCATCAGAAATAATATTTTAAAAGAAACAATAGGCTTTACGCCGGAACAACTACAAACAGCAGCAAATAATCAAGGAAAAGTGTTTTATTATTCTTATTTGCCAGCCGATAATCCTGATTTCGGAAAAAGCAATGAGGATGCTACCATCTCCAATAAAACCTATGGTACTGCAAGTGATGTTTTTGATGGTCCAAGTTATAAAATTATTGCCCCAACCAATAATCCAAGCTTATCGGTTAGTGATACCATCGTGTATTTAAACCAATCTATTCAAGCTTGGAAAAATAGAATGGCTGATAATGAGAAAGCAAAAGTAGAGGCTGAATTATTACAAAATTATTCGTTTCAAGGAGGGGCAAATATTGAATATAGTGAATCGTATGCTTCTTCTATGGCTCATCAAAGTAGTTTTTATATTAATATTGGTGGAAAAATATCGAACGATACTTATATAGGAGCAGGTGTAGGACCGAAAACAAAATTTGAGTTTGAAGAGTCCTTAGAAACGCAACATGGCGGAACATGGAATTCGGAAGTAGAGGCTTCTCACAGTAAAGGATTTGTGTTAGCCGACGAAGGAGCTGATCGTATTAGCGTAGATGTTTGTTATGAAAAAGGCTGGTCAAAAAGCGATGAAGAATATACATCTGATGGCAACGGAGGTATGGTTGATGCAGATGATTTAAATAGCAAAAAATACTATCCATCGTTTATTTTCAAAACGAAAGCCGGCGCAACTTCTTGTCCTTACGAAGGGCAATATAAAACAAAATACTATGAACCGGGTATACATACTATTAACGAGGCAACAAAACGTATTGAAGTTCCTGAAATTGATATGAAAAACAAATTCGTAGAAAATGTGCCTTCCGGTGAAACCGCTAAATTAACATTGTATTTAAGAAATAACTCCGAAACCAATGACGATGCTTGGTTCGACTTGAAATTATTAGATGCCTCAAATCCTAACGGAGCGAGATTTAACATTGATGGTGGGGCACTAGGCAATGGTCGTTCGTTCCTAGTTCCGGCTGGTGAAACATTAATTAAAACATTGGAAGTTGGTAAAGGCAGAGTACTTAATTACGACGATTTACAACTTTGTTTACAATCTCAGTGTCAGTATGACCCTACTAATTATTTAGAAGATATTGCCGATACAATAACATTTACGGTTCATTTTATTCCGTCGTGTTCTAATGTAGCTATTAATAAACCGGCTAATAATTGGACTTACAATACCAAACTGCCTACGGTGGAAGTAAATGGTGTTGATAAACATTACATGGAAGTTCAAATCAACGAATTTGATGTAAACTACGATAACTTCGGATGGATAGAATTGCAATACAAATCGGCGTCACAATCGGACGAGCAGTGGACAACCTTAATGAATTATTACAACGATACAACATTATACAACGCCGCCATACAGAATGGATTAAACTGCGAAATGATAAAAGCATCCGATGCAGGTACTATTCGTTATAACTTCTTTATGGACGATATGCCGGATCAAAAATACGACATAAGAGCTACCAGTATTTGTATTATTAATAACGAAGAAGTTCGTAATGCCTCCGAAATTGTGAGCGGCTTAAAAGATATGTATTGTCCGCGCTTGTTTGGTAGTGCACAACCGGCTGATGGGGTATTGGATATCGAAGATGAAATTCGCCTTAATTTTAACGAACAAATTGCTGATGGCTTACTTACCAAAAATAACTTCCAAGTGCGCGGCGTGCGCAACGGAACAGTGTCCGATCATTCTACTTCCCTTCGCTTTGATGGATTGAATGATTATTTAGATACAGAGTTTGCTAAAAACTTGCAAGACAAATCGCTTACCGTTGAAATGTGGGTGCAGCCCAAAGAATTGCAAAACGGTACTTTATTTAGTCATGGAAATAAAAATGAATCGTTTGAGTTAGCTCTTACTGCGGACGAATGTTTGCAAGTGAAAGTAGGCGAAACGATTGTAAAAAGCCCAAAACTTGGTCAAACACCGGCAAATCCAAATTATGCCGATGGCAGTTGGGCACATATTGCCATGATTTACGATGCCGATTCCAATAAAGTGTCTGCGTATTATAATTATACCGAAGTAATATCAAGAGCTCCGGTTACTACTCCATACAGCGGGATTGGGAATTTTGTGCTCGGAAAAAGTATTGCCAGCGAGAGCGATAATTATGCAGGAAAAATGCACAATGTGCGTGTGTGGGAAAAACAAGTTACTGAGAGTAACTTGCAACTAAATAGCTTAATTCAGTTGGCAGGTATCGAACAAGGATTAGTAGCCTATTACCCTATGAATGAAGGGCGTGGCGAAACATCCGAAGACAAAGCCCGTGGGGCAACCATGATAATGCACGGAACAGAATGGGCTATGCCTGATGGTTTTGCTGCACATACAAACGGTGCCGATTATTTAAAAATTGATGCCTCAACAGCTGCCTTTACCAAAGAAATGGATTATACCATCGAGTTCTGGTTTAAAGCAGATGAAGGACAAACCAACGCTACTATTCTGTCAGCCGGAAGTGGAGAATTAAATTCGATAGATGCTGATTATGGATTTGCCATAGGGTTCGATGCTAATGGGAAACTTACTTTTACTTCGAATGGTATAAAAACCAGTGTTGAAGGCGAATACCGCGACAACAACTGGCACCATTTTGCCATTGCTGTTAATCGAACTATAGGCAGAGCACAACTATATATAAATGGAAAACTTTCTACGTTTATAGACGCAACTACTGTTGGCGGTATAGCTTCGGACTACTTCTTTGTAGGTGCTAGAGGCTGGTATGATAGCAACAATGCAGCTACACTTATTGTAGATAATTATTTTAAAGGCTCTGTCGACGACTTGCGTTTCTGGGATTTATACCGTAACGAACGCATTGTTAATGAAAATAACAATGTGAAACTCACCGGAGAAGAGTTAGGCTTAATTCATTATTATCCTTTTGATACTTATATTGAATATATGGGTCAAAAATATGTAGACTTTACCAATAAAGATATGCATATATCAAAAACCGCAAATCCTGAAACAGATCAGTTTGCTATTATTGGAGCAACAATTGATAATGTGAAGTCAAAAGATATTGCTCCTTTAAAAGATGCCGGTCCGATAGCCGATCTTGACTTCGATTTTGTTGTAAATAATGACGCTTTAATCATTACTTTGAAGGAAGCCGAATATAAAATTGCAAAAACAATCATCACATTTACAGTAAATGATGTTCGAGATGTAAATGGAAACTCCGTTGTTTCGCCTATTACTTGGAGTGCATATATCGACCGTAATCAGTTGCGATGGGAAACAGACAGACTTGATATTGATAAAGCTGTTTACGAACCGTATGAATTTACGGTAAAAGCAGTAAATAATAGTGGAGCTGTTAGAAATTATACCATCACAAACGCACCTTCTTGGTTAGAAGTATCTCCTAACAACGGAGCTATCAATCCAAAATCGTACGATATAATTACATTCACTATCAACGATGGCTTAAATGTAGGCTCGTACAATGAAGTTGTTTACCTAACTAACGATGATGGAGTAGCAGAACCATTAGCCTTAAATATTACCGTTCAAGGCGAAAAACCTTCGTGGACAGTTAATCCGGCTGCTTATAAATACAATATGTCTATTTACGGAAAAATGCGTTTTAACAATATTTTCTCTGCCGATAAAAATGATATATTGGCAGCATTTAAAAATGGTCAATGTATTGGGGTTGCCACCAGCAGTTATAACAAAACATTGGATATGTGGTATGCCCTATTAACTGTATATGCTAACGAAAAACAGTTGTCCGATTTAGAATTCAGGATGTGGGATGCCAGCACCGGAAAAACCTATTTAGCAATACCCGACGAACAAATTATATTTATAAACGACGGTATTGTAGGTAATGTTGCCGATCCGGTATTTTTTGATGGTAAGGAAATATTTTATAATTCTATTTCCCTACAAAATGGGTGGAACTGGATATCGTTTAATTTAGCTAACGAGAACTTGGTGAATGTAAATAAAACATTATCTAATGGTTCGTGGACAAGCAATGATGTGGTTAAAAATCAAGATTATTTTGACTCCTATTCTACTACTTATGGCTGGAAGGGAACATTAAGTCTTAATAACGGATTTAATAATACAGCTATGTTTATGCTTCACGCCTCAAACATTCAAAAGTTAAGTACTTCTGGAACCGCTGTACCAATTAAAAATACAGCTATTGCAATTAAAGGAAATCAATGGAATGCCATTGGTTACCTTCCTTCAACAAGCAATACCGTAAAAGAAGCATTAGCAGGATATGATGCTAAAAATGGAGATGTTATCAAATCGCAATCGGCTTTTGCTATGTATTACAATAATGAATGGATAGGGAGCCTTGAGTTTATGGAACCAAACAAAGGATATATGCTTAAAAGAACCGCGCAAGATAATGTTCAATTCTATTATCCAGCAACCGGAGGATCGTTAAATTCACGTAAAGCAAGAATGCCTCATGTTAGTTATTGTAACCGCAATTACGCTAAAAACATGAACATGGTTGCAACATGTAATAATATGCAACAAGGCGATACCATTCAAGCCTATGTTAACGGAGAATTAAGAGGAGTTGGACAATACGCTTTTGTGAATAATAATGCGGTTAACTTTATCAGCATCTCAGGCGAAGGAACTAATGATATTGTTAGCTTCGATTTAAAACGAAACGGCGAAGTGATTGGAACATCTTCAACTATTATTAATTACCGTTCTGATGCCATTCAAGGAAGTGTTACAGAACCATTTGTTCTTGACTTTAGTCTGCAAAAAGATAATGTAACAGTATATCCTAGTCCTTTTGAAAAACAATTTATGGTTGCAATTAACACCAACGAAGCGGCATCTATCGAAATAACTATTTTTGATATGAACGGACACAAAATATATTCGATGGAACCGCAACAAAAACAAGCAGGTGTTTATCAAATAACGGTCGATGGCTCTACCTATATTTCGGGCGTTTACCTATTAAATATCCGTATTAACAACAATTTATCCGTGTATAAAATTCAAAAAAAATAATCGACAATTAATTTCTCCTAAATTATGAAAAAAATCAAATATCTGACAAGTGTATTTATTCTCTGCTTTGCAGTTATAAGCGTCAACAGTTGTAAAGAGGAAGAAGAAAGTTATCAAACTTTCGAAGCCCCTAATTGGTATGTAAACCAACCTATTTATGCTGTAAATATGACTGCTGTAGTTACTCTCCCAAGTAATCTTAAACCCTATTTACAAACAGAAGATGAATTGGCTGCTTTCGACGAGAATAATAGTTGCAGAGGGGTTGGAACATTTATCAACGGACTATTTTATATTACTATAAAAGGAACATCCGACGATCAATCCAATATCCATTTTAAATACTATTCAAGCCGCAATAAATACATGTACAAAAGTGCAAATTCTGTAGCTTTTGAACCGGATTTAATTTACGGTACAATAGATAATCCAGAAATATTAAACTTAGTTGTACTAAAATAAGCATACAAACATGAATTTCATCAAAAAAATTACATTTATCGCACTTTTGTTACCAAGCATAAACTCCGTATCAGCACAAGAAACCTTGTTAAAACCTTGGTGTCCGGATTGGTGTTCAAATTGGTTTATTAATGTATCGGGCGGCGCTCAAGTATTATTTTCAAGTGATGCGTCAACTCTTGAGCTAAAAGACAGAATTACTCCCGCTATCAGTTTATCTGTGGGGAAATGGGTATCGCCTTTTATGGGTATTAGAATTAAAACCGAAGGCTATAGTTTGAATGGTTTTAGTACCACCGATGGTTTATACCTTGCCGACCCTGTAAATGATGGTACCGTTTATGGAAATAACGACCCTGTAAGAAACGAAGTAACAATACGCCCCGATGGGTCATACCGACATTATTTGCGCTATATTAATGCCCATGCCGATATACAATTTAGCGTGCTAAACTGTATAAAAGGATATAGCAACAATAGAAATTTTGACTTATACCCATCTGTTGGTGCAGGATATTTTCAAACCTTCGAATACAAAGGCATTCCAAGTATTAGCTCAATTTCTACAAATCTATCATTACAAGCATTTTTTACCATACATGAATTATTCGACCTCACATTTGAAGTTGGCACTACCATCTTACCCGATAAGTTTGACGGTCGTATAAGCAAAAAACAATACGAAAACATTAGTGGAGTGTCTTTAGGTATTACCTATCATTTAGGTAAAAAAGGATTCAATCCTAAAATTGTAGCCTTGCCTGCCAAAAAAGAACTTATCACACAAATTAAGCATGACACCGTTATTATTGAAAAGAAAATTGAAGTAGATAAGTCTGTTACTGCTAAAAAAGACACTTTTGCTCTAGCTTCTATCAGGTTCAAATATGCACATAACAAACCTTATAGAGGGCAAGAAATTCAGTTTATCAATATAGTAAATTACTTAAACTTAGATGCAAAAAATACCATCTTTTTAGATGGATATGGCGACAAAAATACCGGCAACCCGGATGTCAACTTGCAACTCTCTGCCGAAAGAGCTAACAATGTAAAAGAACTATTAATTAAAAAATACGGAATAGATTCCGCAAGAATTATTATTCAAGCACACGGCGACAAATCGCAACCGTACGAAAAAAACAATTTGAATCGGGTTGTTATTGTAAAAATTACTGAATAAACACATGTAATTCGTTTATTTAATGAGAGTTTGCTTAACACAAACTCTCATTTTTTTTGCTTGCCTGGTTTACGATTCGTTATCCCCAATAACGTGTTTTTATTTTACTATGCTATATATTCTTTACAAAACTTTAAGCCCTCTTATTATATTTTATTAAATCAATTATTAATTTTATTCATTATTTATTTGATTTTATTAAACTAATCATTATTTTTGTGACATCAAATTATAATTAATTGTATATGACCATTAAAAATTTGCCCATCAGTTGCCCGAGTTGTAATTCACAATTACAGGTAAAAAGTTTAGCTTGCTCTACATGCGATACTCTAATCGAGGGACTTTTTGACTTACCTCTTTTAGCTAAAATGGATAAAAAAGAACAAGAGTTTATTTTAAGCTTTGTAAAACACAGTGGCAGCTTAAAAGAAATGGCTAAAGAGATGGGATTAAGTTATCCAACCGTTAGAAATTATTTAGATGCTATTATAGAAAAACTAAATCACTTTGAAAAAAATGAAAAAGCTTAATCTTATCAACCCTTTTGAACAAATTGCAGGCACACAAGCTCTATTTATAGGGCTAGGTGGCATGTTAACAGCATCTGTTATCGGTTCTATCGGAAACATTCATTTTGATGGAGTACTGGATATTCATTTCAATAAAACGGTTCCGCTTTGGTTGTATATCGCTCAAAATTTTATTTCATGGATTTGTATCGCTTTATTTTTATCCATCTCATCGGCTTTACTAACTAAATCAAGCTTCCGCTTAATAGATATTTGGGGCACCTTGGCCTTTGCTCGAGTGTTACTTATTCCTGTAGCTATTTACGGGGCTCTTTTTTCTCAACAAGAAGTATCTGAAGCTCTGATAAACAGTTTTGCTTCATCAGAATTACCTTCATCCATTTCATTATTAAAATGGGTTAGTTTCGGCATTTATCTGTTTCTTTCTATAAT
>JAFGVL010000093.1 GCA_016938015.1 Paludibacteraceae bacterium | reverse complement strand
TACCCACCTGCCTCTTTAGCTCAGTTGGCCAGAGCACGTGATTTGTAATCTCGGGGTCGTTGGTTCGAATCCGACAAGAGGCTCAAACATAAAGGCGCAATTAATTGCGTCTTTATTCATTTTACCTACCCCCATTTGTAATTCCGTTTTTTAGCTGTACATTTGTAATTCTTTTTTATTAAAAAATGAATACAGAAATCCCACAAAAAACACTAACAAACGGCCTTTTTTTAGGCTTTGCCATTTCCTCCAGGTTTTTATTAAACTTTCAAGATGGAATTTGGTCCGAAATAGTCTCTTTTATTCTTTTATTTGGCATTTATTCGGCCTTAATTATGTGGTTAAAAGAATACCAAAAAACCCTGCCTGAGAACAAAATCTCCCTAAAAAAAATCATTGCTTTTACTTTTAAAATATTTTTGGTGGGAGGTATTATTTCTTCACTCTTTAAATTCGCTTATTTTCAGCATTTAAAACCCGATATTTTTGCAACAATAACCAGCCAATACGATCAGATTTATTCAGAATACATCTTAAAAATAAATCAACTGTTGGAAGATGCTCGCAAACAAAACAAACCCAACGATGTATTGATTCTACAAGAAGGTTTAACACAGTTAAAATGGTGGAAATCAATCGTAATAAGCTCTTATTTTGAACCTATTATGAGTTTGTTTATTAATCTATTAGGAGGACTCTTTTTGGGCTGGTTTATTTGGCCTTTATTTAAAATCAATCAACAAAAACCCACATCTATTAAACAATAAGTTATGGATATTTCAGTTGTTATCCCCTTATTTAACGAAGAAGAGTCGTTGCCCGAATTGTTTGAAAAAATTAAACAAGTAATGACCGATCATTCGTTTTCGTTCGAAGTGATTTTTATTAACGATGGTAGTACTGATGGTTCATGGCAAGTGATTGAAAAATTGCAAGCATCACATAAAGAAGTAAAAGGCATCAAATTCCGTCGTAATTATGGAAAATCGCCGGCACTGTATTGTGGCTTCGAACGCGCCCAAGGTAATGTTGTCATTACTATGGATGCCGATTTGCAAGACAACCCAAACGAAATACCGGAACTGTACCAAATGATTGTAGAAAAAGGCTACGATTTGGTTTCCGGATGGAAAAAAGTAAGACACGATTCTACCTTAGCAAAAAATATCCCTTCAAAAATATACAACGCCACGGCTCGTAAAATTACAGGCATTCAATTGCACGATATGAATTGCGGTTTAAAAGCTTATAAAAATGAAGTAATTAAACACATCGAAGTGTATGGCGAAATGCACCGTTATATTCCCTATTTAGCAAAAAATGCAGGATTTTGTACTATTGGAGAAAAAGTAGTTGAACATCAAAAACGCAAATACGGCACATCAAAATTTGGCTTGAGTCGTTTTGTAAATGGTTATTTAGACTTACTTTCTTTATGGTTTTTATCAAAATTCGGGCGCAAACCTATGCACTTTTTCGGACTAGGCGGTTCACTTATGTTTTTACTCGGATTATTAGCAGTTGTAGTGGTAGGAGCCTCAAAACTATACGCTATTTTCGAAGGCGTAAGAGCTCCATTAGTAACCAGCAGCCCCTATTTTTACTTAGCCTTGGTGGCAATGATTTTAGGCACGCAATTATTCTTAACCGGTTTTTTAGCCGAAATTATTTCTCGAAACTCTAGCGAAAGAAATGATTATAAAATAGAAAAAGAAATTTAAAATTTAATATGCCAATGTGCCAATTAAATCTTGGCTCTTGATTCTTGGCTCTAAAATCTTAATAATATGAACATTTTCGAACAAGTTCTAGCCTTTACTGTTCCAACCGCAATGATTGGAGGGTTGGTTTATTTAATCCTCAATAAACTCTTAAAAGCAGAAAATTCTCGACGCAACTTTGAACTACAAAAACTTGCCGCTCAAACAATAACCCCTGCAAAACTACGAGCTTACGAACGAATGGTTATTTTTTTGGAACGGATTGCTCCTGAATCGATGCTTACAAGAATGAATATCAACGAAATGACTGCTCTACAACTTCAAAAAAACCTGTTAATCCAAATAAAACAAGAGTGGGAACACAATATTTCGCAACAATTATACATCAAAGATGATAGTTGGATAATGCTCTGCAATGCTAAAGAAAGTATGATACAATTGGTAAATACCTGTGCCGCAGAAGTAACGCTCGATTCTACTGCGTTAGAATATGCTAAACACATCATTGAAACGTACAGCAATTCACCCAAAACACCTGCTAGTGCTGCCTTAACTTTATTAAAAGCTGATTTAGCAAAATTACGTTGATATGAATTTTTTGAATTTAGCTGCATCTCGTTTTTCTGTACGCAATTTTTCTTCTCGTTCGGTAGAAAAAGAAAAGTTGGAATATATACTCAAAGTTGCCCAAATAGCTCCTTCGGCGGTTAATTTTCAACCTTGGCACTTTTATATCATTACTCAAAGCGAAACACTCGAAAAATTACACGCCTGTTATCACCGCGAATGGTTTAAAACAGCACCTGTATGTATTGTAGTTGTAGGCAACCATTCACAATCGTGGAAACGTAAACCCGATGATAAAGACTATTGTGATGTAGATATAGCCATTGCCATAGACCATTTAACATTAGCAGCTCACGATCTAGGTTTAGGAAGCTGTTGGGTATGTAATTTTAATTTGGAAAAATGCCGTCAATTGTTTAATTTCGCCCCTCATCTTGAACCTATTGCTCTCATTCCTATCGGATATCCGGCAGACGAAACTAAGCCGGAGAAAAAGAGGAAAAAATTTGATGAGATTGTGACGTGGATAGAATAAATAGGTTATAAAGTTTAAGGTTTAAGGTTTCAAGTTTAACAATAACTTGAAACCTTAAACTTGAAACTTGGAACTTAAAACTAAATTATTAACTAAATACTAATCTAAAACTAAATTATGGCTTCAATTGCAACGCTTAACAAAGCTGCGGATAATATCCGAATTTTAGCTGCATCCATGGTTGAAAAAGCAAAATCAGGACACCCTGGTGGTGCAATGGGTGGTGCAGACTTTATCAATGTACTTTTTTCAGAATTTTTAGTGCACGATCCGAAAAATCCTCGTTGGATTAACCGCGACCGTTTTTTCCTTGACCCGGGTCATATGTCGCCTATGTTATATTCTGTGCTTTCTTTTCACGGAAAATATAGCATGGAAGATTTGACAAACTTCCGTCAATGGAAAAGCGTTACTCCGGGACACCCTGAAGTAGAAGTTGATAGAATGGTTGAAAACACATCCGGGCCTCTTGGTCAAGGTCATACTATGGCTATTGGAGCTGCTATTGCCGAACGCTTTTTAGTTGCTCGTTTTGGTGAGTGGATGAGTCATAAAATATACACCTTCATTTCTGATGGTGGTATTCAAGAAGAAATTTCGCAAGGGGCAGGTCGTATTGCCGGAAACTTAGGTTTAAGCAATTTAATCATGTTCTACGATTCAAATAACATACAGCTTTCAACCAAAGTAGAAGAAGTTACGTGCGAAGACACCGAAGCAAAATACAAAGCTTGGGGATGGAACGTAATGACTATCAAAGGAAACGATGCGGAAGCTATTCGTGAAGCCTTGAAAAAAGCACAAGCTGAAACAGAAAGACCAACCCTTATCATTGGTAAAACTATTATGGGTAAAGGTGCTTGTAAAGAAGACGGATCCAGCTACGAAGATCAAGTTTCTACACACGGTATGCCTATTGGTGAAGCGGGTGGTAACTTAGCTGCTACAATTAAAAACTTAGGTGGCGATCCTACCAATCCTTTCCAGATTTTCCCTGAAGTGAAAGAATTATACGCTGCCCGTGCTGCTGAATTAACAACCATCGTTGCCAAAAGAAATGAAGAACAAGCTGCTTGGGAAAAAGCAAACCCCGAATTAGCAAAAAAATTAGATACCTTCTTTAGTGGTAAAGCTCCTCAAGTTGATTGGGCTGCTATCGAACAAAAAGCAGATACTGCTTCTCGTGCTGCTTCTGCCACTGTGTTAGGCGTTTTAGCTGAAAAAGTAGAAAACATGGTGGTTTCATCGGCCGACTTATCTAACTCGGATAAAACAGACGGTTTCTTGAAGAAAACCAAAGCCTTCAAAAAAGGCGATTTTTCAGGTGCTTTCTTACAAGCCGGAGTTTGTGAGTTAACCATGGCAGTAATTATGAACGGTATGGCCTTACATGGTGGAGTAATTCCTGCCTGTGCTACCTTCTTCGTATTTTCTGATTATGTGAAACCTGCTATGCGTTTAGCTGCTTTAATGCAAATCCCAACAAAATTTGTATTTACACACGATGCCTTCCGTGTAGGGGAAGATGGTCCTACCCATCAACCAATTGAACAAGAAGCACAAGCTCGCTTGTTAGAACAATTGAAAAACCACCACGGCAAAAATTCTATGTTAGTGCTTCGTCCGGCAGACTCGAACGAAACAACAGTAGCATGGCAATGTGCGTTAGAAAATGTAGATACTCCTACAACCTTGATTTTCTCTCGTCAAAATATTAAAAATTTACCTGCGGATAATGGTTACCAAAGTGCCCTTCAATTGAAAAAAGGAGCTTATGTAGTGAAAAAAACCGATAAACCGGATGTTATTCTTTTAGCTAACGGTTCTGAAGTTGCTACTTTATTGGCTGCTGTTCCTGCTTTAGAAGATGCGGGCATCAAATGTCAAGTAGTTTCTGCCCCATCCGAAGGTTTATTTAAAAACCAAGATGCTGCTTACCGTAGTTCTGTTATACCTGCAGGTGTACCTGTTTTCGGATTAACTGCCGGTATCCCTTCTACCCTTCTCGGTTTAGTAGATGCTAACGGTATGGTATTTGGCTTGGATCACTTCGGTTTCTCTGCTCCTTACACTGTATTGGACGAGAAGTTCGGGTTCAACGGTCCGGCTGTAGCTGCTGAAGTTAAGAAGTTTTTGAAGAAATAAGAGCCTCCCCAAACCCCTCCAAGGAGGGGCTTAATAAATACAAAACGCCGCTCATTTATTTGAGTGGCGTTTTTTGTTATATTTGTATTTCATTTACCATTTATCACTAACTGTTAACTGTTTTATGCTAATAATCATCTCCCCCGCCAAAATACTCAATCTGAAACCACAAAACGTAGTTTCGAAATATACCTTGCCCGATTTTTTGGACAAATCCAAACAAGTGATAGAACGTGCCCGAGAGTTAAACATAGAAGATTTACAAAAATTATCGCAAGTTAATCGTAGCATTGCCCAAACTAACTACGACCGCTTTTATAACTGGCAGACACCGTTTACACCGGAAAATGCCAAACAAGCTATCCTTACCTTTAACGGCGAGGTTTACAACGGCTTACAAGCTAAAACTTTTAGCTCGGAAGACTTTGATTACCTGCAAAACCATCTGCGTATTTTATCAGGACTCTACGGAGTTTTACGACCCTTGGATTTGATGCAGCCTTATCGCTTAGAGATAGGATCTAAACTGAATGTAGGTAAGACCAACAACCTCTATGATTTTTGGGGAAATACAATTACAGAGAAACTAAACGAAGCGTTTGAAACTAGCGGCAATCCGAAGGTATTGATTAACCTGGCTTCGGGCGAATATTTCAAGTCCGTAAACGCCAAACTACTTAAAGCCAAAGTTATTGATATCGAATTTTACGAAATCAAAAACGATGGCAGCCTGAAAACCATCGTAGTGTACACCAAAAAAGCGCGCGGCATGATGGCCCGATATATCATTCAAAACCGCATAGAAGAACCCGAAGATTTGAAAGGCTTTGATGCGGAGGGGTATTGGTTTAGTCCGCAATTATCAAATGAAAATAAATTGGTATTTACTAGGTAGTAGAATATGTTATTCTTGAGGAATAATTGACATTGAAATTAAAATGCTATCTGAATTTTCATATTCTGAATCAGGTGTAAATGCAATTACAAGAAAACTTACATGTCTACCTATAAGTTCTTCAGTAATTCTAAATACAAATCTACTTGATTCTTGAATAATTTCAAAATGACCTTCACCACCACATTTAAATATTTTATATTCAATTGCTCGATCTTTAGGGTCATTTGCTTCAACTAATACTTCATAGTCATCTCCAACTCTTAATATTGGTTCAGTTTGAGGCTCAATTTTATCTCTCCAAATATTACCTAAACTATCTGAAATTTTAATTATTTCAATGAAAAAATCTTCTTTCATTTTATTTCGATTGTAATAAATCGTTATTAGATTCTTTAAATCTTTTGTAATCCCTTCAATTAATAACTCCTGACTTAACATCAAACTTCTTCCATGAGCAAAAGTGTTTCTATAATCTTCAATTTCAGAGAAAAAAATCTCAAAACGTTTTTTATTAATTAAGATTGGAGAAAATAAATCCCAATTTTTTATTATTATTGTTTCTAAATCATAAAAATCTGAATAATAAATTATTCTATCTTCTAATAAAACCCCATTATATTTCTTTTTCTCAGTTTCTCTTTTTTCTTTCCATTTAAGGATTCTTTCTTCTGTAACTTTAAAATTAGATTCATCTTTACTTCCAATAACTTGGTTAATTAATCTTCTTAAAGTATTTTCATATTCTATAATCATTCTTATTTCTATTTTTTTAAAATCGAATAAAATATCTAATCTCAAAATTAGCTAAATCTTATTGAAAATCATTATTTAATAAAAAATCCTTTCAAAAAAAATTCTACCTTTGCACCGCAGATGAAAACAAACACCCCCATAGCAATACAACAACTCGTATTCCGTAAATGGAGCCGTAAAAGCTATGCCGTGTTTGCCAGTCTGCAAAGAGAAGTGCAAATCGGGCATCTATCATTTTCTATTTGTGAGAGTTTAGTAAGCAAAGGTAAATCTTTTGTGGGTTTTGCTTCACGCATCCTATTTTCAGCCTTTACCGATAAGCAACAAAATTTAGCCGACAGTTTGAAGTTAAGCAAGATGTACGCTTACCTTTTGGTATTGGGACTTGTTTCTATGACTGACGCATCAACGATTAATAACAGAACTTAACCAAGGTCCGTTGCTCGCTTATTGTGGGTAACGGATTTTTATTTTAATATAGTTTACCGCAAAGACGCAAAGAAAACGCAAAGTTCGCAAGTGAAAATTATCCCTTTGCAAACCTTACGATAAGCTTTTCGCACCTTGCGGTTAAAAATTCACCATTATGACAAACATCCAAGAACTAAAAGAAAAAGTAATCAAAGGCTACCAAATGACCTTCGAAGAAGGCGTAGCCCTAACTCAAATAAAAGACAAAGAAGCACTATATAAAGCTGCCGATGAAATCCGCCTGCATTTTTGCGGCAATAAAATGGATTTATGTTCCATTACCAATGCCAAATCCGGCCGTTGCTCGGAAGATTGCAAATGGTGTAGCCAATCATCACACTATAAAACAGACATCGAAGAATACGAAATTGTAGACAAAGACGAAGCAGTGAAAGTTGCGATAGATGGTGCCAAGAAAGGCGTGAAACGTCATAGCTTAGTAACCAGCGGACGCACCGTTTCGGATAAAACCATCGACCAATTAATTCCTATCTATCAAGAAATTAAAGCTCAAAGCACTATAAATCTTTGTGCCTCTTTAGGGTTGGTTAATCAGGCTCAATTGCAACGCTTAAAAAATGAAGTTAACATCGAACACTACCACTGCAATTTGGAAACGGCACCCTCCCATTTTCCTAAACTTTGTAGCACACACACCATTGAAGAAAAATTAAAAACCATTTCATACGCACGTAACATTGGTTTGAAAATCTGCTCTGGCGGTATTATCGGAATGGGTGAAAGTATGGAACAACGGGTAGAATTTGCCATTGCCCTGCGTGATATACAAGCCGATTCCATTCCGATAAATATCCTCTCTCCGGTAAAAGGAACACCTTTGGAAGATACCAAATTATTATCCGAAGAAGATATTTTAACCACCATCGCCATGTTCCGTTTTATCAACCCCAAAGCCAATATTCGCTTTGCAGGAGGCCGATTGCAGATTAAACACTTCCAACACAAAGCCTTGCATGCAGGAATTAACGCTGCTTTAACAGGTGATTACCTGACTACGATTGGTTCGAATACGGATGAGGATGTGCGGGATTTCAAAAATTCCGGGTTTGAAATAGATTAGGGGTATCTTATGTAGAGACGCACGGCGTGCGTCTAATTACGATATAATTAATTCGATTTTCAAAAAAGACGCATGCCGTGCGTCTCTACAAAGTGAAACCATGAACAACATCGACAAAAATAATATCTGGCACCCCTACGCCTCAGCCACCAAGGGCATGAAAAACCGATTAGTAAAATCGGCCAAGGGCGTATACCTTGAATTGGAAGATAACTCCCAAGTCATTGATGGCATGTCGAGCTGGTGGTCGGTGATTCATGGCTACAACCATCCTGTATTGAACAATGCCATTAAGAGCCAAGTTGATAAGATGGCGCATGTGATGTTTGGTGGATTAACGCATCAACCTGCTATCGACCTAACGAAACAGTTACTTGAAATAGTTCCTGCCGGATTGGAGCATATTTTTTATAGTGATTCCGGTTCCGTGGCGGTAGAAGTAGCTATGAAAATGACCTTACAATACCAGCATGCAGCAGGTCGTTCGGAGAAAAGCAGTTTTGTTACCATACGCAACGGATACCACGGAGACACGTGGCATGCCATGTCGGTCTGCGACCCAGAAACAGGCATGCACCATATTTTCAACGGAAAATTAGCTGTTCAATATTTTCTGCCTGCTCCACGTTCCTTGTTTCATGAAAACTATGATGAAAACGAAACGCAAGAAATTGAAGCTTTTCTAAAAGAAAATCACCAAAACATAGCGGCCTTTATTCTTGAGCCCATTGTGCAAGGAGCCGGCGGCATGCGTTTCTATCATCCCAACTATTTAAAAGCAGTTAGAGACTTGTGTACCAAGTATAATGTCCTTTTAATTGCGGATGAGATAGCCACGGGATTTGGTCGATCAGGAAAACTATTTGCTTGCGAACATGCAGGTATTTCTCCGGATATTATGTGTATCGGAAAAGCTATTACAGGCGGTTATATGTCGTTTGCTGCAACGCTATGCACCAAGCAAGTAGCTCATACCATTTCCAATAACGCACCGGGGGTATTTATGCACGGTCCCACCTTTATGGGCAACCCAATGGCTTGTGCGGTTTCCTTGGCAAGTATTCAATTGCTTTTAGCAACCGATTGGCAAGCAAATATTCAACGCATTGAAAAGCACTTAAAAGAAGCATTTTCAAAATTAAAAAACCATCCAGCCGTACAAGATGTACGTGTGTTGGGTGCCATTGGCGTTATTGAAATGAAAGAAGCCGTAGATATGCAAACAATTACCAAAGCCTTTGTAGCAAATGGTATTTGGATGCGTCCTTTTGGTAAATTAGTGTATACCATGCCGCCTTATATAATTACAAATGAGGAATTAGAAATACTAACAAATGCAATAATTAAAACTATTCAAGAACTATTTACCGCAAAGACGCAAAAAACTTTGTGTACTTTGCGTTAAACTTTGCGACCTTTGTGGTTAGATTTATAACATGAAATACGAAAGATATATATCAACACTCGAAAACCTACGCGAACAAGGTAATTATCGATCTTTTCCGGAAACTAATGGAAATTTGATCGAATTATCTTCCAACGATTATTTGGGATTAAACAAAGATTATACATTATATGCCGATTTTGTAGAAGAATTTAAAGCAAACAAATACAAACTCAGCGCCTGTTCTTCCCGTTTGCTTAGCGGAAACGCCCCCGAATATACGCAACTTGAGAAACTTATTTCAACTGCTTACCAAACGGAAGACTGCCTATTATACAACAGCGGTTACCACGCCAACGTAGGCATCTTATCTGCCCTAGCCGGAAAAAAGGATTTGATTCTAGCTGATAAACTGGTTCACGCAAGTTTAATTGATGGCATTCAACTAAGCGATGCCACCTTTATGCGCTACAAACACGTCGATTACAAGCATTTGGAAAGCTTATTGGAAAAGCATCGAAATGAGTATGAGGAAGTATTTATCGTAAGCGAAAGCATCTTTAGCATGGATGGAGATATCGCCGAGTTACACAAACTGGTAGAATTGAAAAAGAAATACAATTGTTTTTTATATATCGACGAAGCTCATGCATTAGGTGTACGTGGTAAAAATGGCTTGGGTTGTGTAGAAGAAGATGGTGTGATTCAAGATGTTGATTTTATTGTAGGTACCTTTGGCAAAGCCTTGGCATCGGTTGGTGCTTTTGTGGCTTGTTCTCAATTATTCAAAGAATACTTGGTAAATCACTCACGCACCTTGATTTTCACCACAGCATTACCGCCTATCAATTTGGCATGGACAGCCTATCTTTTCGAACGACTACCCGATTTTAATGACCGCAGGATACATCTGTCTGAATTAAGCAAGGCATTTGCAAAACACTTGAATGTAAAAGCTGAGAGTCATATCGTTCCTTATATCATTGGCAGTAACCAAGAGGCAATTGAAGCATCTAAATTATTGATAAAGAACGACTTTAATGTGTTGCCAATTCGCTATCCTACGGTACCACAAAATACGGCACGTTTACGATTCTCTTTGAGCGCCGATTTAAAATTAGAAACATTGAAGTTAATTAAAGATTTATTGAAAAAATGAAAATCAGTTGGCTTCATAAAAACAACAATACCGCCCTCATCGTCTTTCTAAATGGTTGGGGTATGGATGAACAAGCAGTAAATCATTTACAAGCAGGCGATTTTGATATTTGTATGTTGAATGATTTTAATGGGGTTTCCAATATAGACAATTTAACAGAAGGATATAAAGACATTTATCTCGTTGCTTGGTCGATGGGAGTTTGGGCGGCAGGAAATGCCTTTTCGCCTGCTATCAAAATTAAAAAAGCCATTGCCATCAACGGTACGCAAAAACCGATGGATGATAACTTTGGCATACCGGTAGCCATCTTTAAGCACACCTTGGAAACATGGAACGAGACGAATAGAAACAAATTCAATATGCGGATATTGGGTGGAAGAGCAAATTTCGAGAATCTTCAATCCGTATTGCCCATCAGAAGCATGGAGAATCAGCAAGCTGAATTACAATATATTAAAGAATCGATAGAAAAAGGAGAAACGCAAGAAATACAATTTGATACCGTATTGATAGGAAATCAAGATTTAATTTTCAGTCCTGTTAACCAACAAAATTACTGGCAAGATAGAAGTAAGATGGTGTTGTTAGATATGCCACATTATCCTTTTGCAAGCTTTAATTCATGGAAAGAAATAATAGAAATATAAAAATTAACCGCAAGAAACGCAAGGAAATCGCAAAGAACGCATTTAATTCCTAGCGATCTTTGCGTTAACCTTTGCGCCCTTTGCGGTAAAAATATGCAAACAAACAAAGAAATCATCAAAAAACGCTTTAGCAAAAAGCTTTCCTCTTACCACCAAGAAGCAGTGGTACAGAAAGATATTGCCCAAAAACTAGCGGATATCTTCAGTCAGATTTATCCTCAAAAAATTCAAAAGGCCTTAGAAATTGGTTGTGGAAGTGGCTTTCTAACCAAAGCTATTCTTACAAACACTCAAATTGAGAATCTTTTTTTAAATGATATAGCCGACTCTGCTCAAATAGAAACAAAAAAAATTCTTTCAAAACTAGCAACGACAAACTATCAGTTTCTTCTTGGAGATGCGGAACACATAGACTTTCCCTTACAACTCGACTTAATATTTTCCAGCTCTTGTCTACACTGGTTTAACAATTTACAAGGATTTTTTGAAAAAGCTCATGGACATTTGCAAAAAGATGGCGTCCTTGCTTTTTCTTCTTTTGGAGAATACAATTTTGAAGAAATTAAACACAGCTTGGGGTTGAGTCTGAAGTATTACAGTCTGCAGGAACAAGTGGATTTACTTAGCAATGAATTTGAGGTTTTAAAAGCTGTGGAATGGACAGAAAAAATACATTTTAACAGCCCTTTAGATGTATTAAAACACATCCGAAAAACAGGCACCAACGCCTTATCCAATAAGCCTTTTGGAAAAGCTCAACTAAGTCTATTTACTGAGAAATATTTGAAATTATTTACACAAGAAGACAATACCGTAACCTTAACTTATCACCCAATTATCATTATAGCTAAAAAGAAATGAAGAGAGCCTATTTTATAAGTGGTATCGATACCGATTGTGGCAAAACCTACATCACAGGATTGCTGGGGTATCAATTGCAAAAAGCTGGCAAAAAGGTAATTACCAGTAAATTGATACAAACAGGATGTATTGGCATTTCGGATGATATCAAAGAGCATCGCCGTATCATGGAGATTGATATTTTGCCGGAAGATACAGCAGGTTTGACTTGTCCGTATGTGTTTAGTTTTCCTGCCTCTCCTCATTTGTCGGCGGAGTTGGATGGCAAAACTGTTGACTTAGAAGAAATCAACAAAGCATCCAATCAACTGTTAGAAAATTACGACATTCTGCTAATGGAAGGTGCCGGCGGACTAATGGTTCCACTAAATACCTACTACTTAACACTCGATTACATAAGAGATCAAATGTTACCCCTTATTTTGGTTTGCTCTTCCAAATTAGGAAGCATCAACCAAACCCTTATGAGCATTGAAATGTGTAAAAAATATTCGGTGTATATCCATGGAATCATTTACAACCGCTTACCGGATACACATCCAATCATTGCAGAAGACTCCTTTCAATACATCCAAAAATACCTGAATGAAACCATGCCGGAAGTTCCTTTGATTCATAGTGATTCATTAGGAAAAAATATAGAAATTACTAATTTTGTAGACCAGTTATAAGCGATTTCTACAGTTGTATTATGAACCTAAACGATATAAAACAAAGGCTCCCAACCATTCCCGGCATCAACGGCAGAGATGAGTATTTCAACTCTGTTGTGTTGCTTTTGCTAGTTCCTGTAAATGGAGAGTTTCACATAGTTTTTGAAAAAAGAGCTGCCAACATCCCACAAGCAGGTGAAATATGCTTGCCGGGAGGTAAACGAGAAAATAATGAATCATTACAAACTACGGCAGTTCGAGAAACCGAAGAAGAGCTTGGAATACCTTCACATAAAATAACTATTTTAGGAAATTTGGATACCTTAATAGCTCCATTAGGTGTTATTGTAGATGTTATTGTGGGTTATACTGAAGTTGATCTTTCAACAATAAAAATTAATGAAGCTGAAGTTACAAGATGCTTTACCGTACCACTGTCCTTTTTTCAACACACACAACCCGAAGAATACAAGGTAATGATTAAAGTGCATCCAACTTATATCGATGAAGCTACCAAACAAGAAGTAGTGCTTTTACCATGGCAAGAATTGGGAGTACCGGAGAAATATGCCAGTCCGTGGGGAAAACTTAACAACCAAATCTATGTATATAAAGCTGAAGGGGAAGTGATTTGGGGAATTACGGCTAGAATAGTAAGGGATTTTATTCAGAAAATAAGACCCCTAAAGGGGCTGTCCAAAAAGTAACTATTTTGAACGCAAATGACACAAATGACGCAAATTAACACAAAAGAAAATTTGTAGCAATCAGATAATAAGCAATATATGATTTGCGACAATTTGT
>JAFGVL010000092.1 GCA_016938015.1 Paludibacteraceae bacterium | reverse complement strand
TAATATTTTTAAGATAAACACTTCTGAAAATTATAATCTGGCTGCATAAGACACAAAAAAAGAGCTGTCTTTTTGGACAGCCCCTTTCTTTTCTTATTATAAGGATTTAATAATCATAGTCATTCCATAAAGAACCATTGCTTGCATCAATATTAATTTGAAATATTGGATAATAATGTCTTTTATCTATCAAATCTACGTTCTCATAGAGTTTATAATCATTGGCTAAATTACGAGGGACAAAATCTCCATACATATTCTTTACGACCCAAATATCGGGGTTTGTAGCATAATCGGCAGGTTCAGTGTTTTCACCAAGTGTAAAACCATAATATTCCTGCACAACATATCCTTTTGTTACAACAGCTCCAATTCCTGTATAAACCAATTCATCTGCGTTCCTGTATTTAAAGTATACAGTATCAGTCATTCCGGCAAATTCGCCTTGGTGGTTATCTAAATCATTAAGACGAGCTGTTGTTGCAACCAGTTTATCTTTAAGTTTACCCCAACGCTCTAAATCGTATTTACGAAGATATTCTCCACAAAACTCAAAAGCACGTTCAGCGATAATATTGTCCATAGTTAATGTTTTACCTGAAAGACCGGCACGAGCTCTCACTTTATTAAATTGAACTTGAGGATTTAAAACCGTATTATTCGTTGGTACATCTCCACTAATACCACCTAATGAAGCCTCTGCAAACATTAACAATATATCTGCATAGCGCATTACAGGATAATCAATTCCGTCATCATTACCATTTCTAACTCTGTTCATCCATTCCACTCTATATTTTCCTAAATAAATTTTGGTAATATCTACATTTTTTTGATATAGTATTTTTTCAGCCGGATTGTCTGTTAAAAATGCGCCCGGAAAAATTAGTTTTCTTTTTGCCACATCAGAAGCTATAACCTCTGCGTTATTTGCAGCCCATGTAAAGGGAGCAACAGTCACCCATTTACGAGTATCTCCGGCTTCAAAATCATAAATAAATGTAGGAACAATTAGTTGTGCTGAATTGGTAGAACCTGCCGAATTATTAACCAAAGCTTTCAAAGCATCAGATGATTTTGGACAGTTGTAATTCATAAACTGTCCACGCAAACCATCTTCAAAAGGCATTGCCCATAACCATTCTGTTTCTGTAAAAGTAGTTTTGTCTTGACAAATATCTTTGAAAACACCTTCGAAAGTTGGTTTCAACTTTGTATCCCCATAATGCGCAATAATTTCTCCACAAGCCATTAACACCTCTTGATACAAATCCTTACGCTTATTTGCATCTTGAATATTGTATTGCACACAATAAGTTGCACCTCCTCCTGTTATCCAAGTGTCGGGACGAAGCGCATAACCGGCATACATTAAGTCTGCACGTGCAAGTAAACCTAAAGCAAAAGCTTTATTGGGTCTTGAAATGGTATTTTTAGCAGGTTTCCATGTAATATTTTCCGACCAGTCCATTAATTCTGCCGCTTTTTTCAAATCAACACGAATTTGTTCATAAATGAGATTTCTATCTGCCTTTAATGGATATGGGTCTTCAGACAAAGCAAATACCGCAGGTACATCACCCCAAAATTTTATCATTTCCAAATAAACAAAGCTTCTTAAAGTATATACTTCTCCTAACAAATATTTAAATTCAACTTTTGTGGTATCTGAATAACTGAGGATATTTTCAATAACATAATTACATTGATAAATGGCTTTGTTTAAAGCCCCCCATGGGTCTTTTCCGCTTAAGTAAGATATAGCAGGTTCTGCTAAAGAGCAATTATAGCGGGAAATATTTAACGCATCAATTTTATTACAATATTCAATATCTGTATTCATTCCTTGATAACCACAAGCAATACGATTTCGATAGCTTTTATCTTCTCCAAAAATATTATTGCTATAAATAACTTGAATCTGTTCTTCTATAAAATATGGATTTTCAAAAGTGTTGCTTGTAAATATAATGCTATCTATTAAAGATATTTCTTCTGCAATAGAATGTATAGAACTATCGTAAGGGTCAATATAATTAATAATTATAGAATCTAAATTATTAGTAATACTTTCAAGATCTTTTAAAGGATATGTCTTAAAGCTGTTGTTGTTTCTAAAAATAAGGAGATTATCCTGTGCAGTTATATTTGTTATCAATAATAGATAAACTAAAGTTGAAATTATCTTTTTCATTGGGTTTATTTCTTAGTAAATTTAATTGATTGATTGCCGATTTGAAGGATATAAATTCCTGTAGGAAAACTACTCACATTTATTGTAGTAATTCCGTTATACGAATTTTTATTTGTTTCAAATCTTTCTCCATGTATAGAGTAAATATGTACTGATTTTTGATCGATGTTTCCGGAGAGGTTGATTGTATTTTCCACTGGATTTGGATAAACTCTAACATTCAAATCTTCTGTTATGGTATTATTATCAGCGGTATTTACTAAAGAAAAAATTATTTTTTTTGTGGTTAACAAATTATGATTACTGTTGCTGCTAGTAGTATGTAAAGTCATTACACCGCTTTCGAAAGTAATTTTTTTAATAGTTGAAATCACATAGGCTGTTTGAGAGTCGTCTGTTGATATTACAATCATTTCACTTGAATCTATTGCTTGTAACTGACTCCAAACTAATCCCCAAAATAATATGACCGATAGAATCTTTTTCATAATTAAGAGAGTTTTTATGTTTATTTGTATGCAAAAATAACAATTAATTTGTTTTAATTTGATTTATATTGAAATAGTTACTTTTAAACAACTGAACCAATACAAAAGCGCCTCCTTTTATATTTTTGCTAAATGGAAATTTTAACAATAACATAGTTTGGAAACTTCGCCAAACTAAAGGATGCGATATTCAACTATGCCTCCGTCGAACTTAACATTGCTATTGTTGTGCTTTACACCGGCAATATTGAGCTTTACATTGCCACTGTTTGGTTTTACATTGGCTCTGTCAAAGCATAAAGTACCAATGTTGAGCCCAACACCCCCGACTGACACAACTATTATTAATTTCATTGTTCTGGTTAGGTATTCGCATAGCTCGTTTTTTGTATATTTGCATAAAATCGATGCATGAAAATAGGTTTACTTATACCCCTTATTATAATTAGCACATCTGTTTTGTTTGCTCAAACACAAGTGAGTAAACATTACCATTATCTGTTTTCTTTTAAAGGAGAAAACATTGAACTCAACCTACTCGATTCTTTAATCGTTACTAAAAATAAGGCGTTGAATGTAGAAACTGAAAAAAGATTCAGTAAAAAAGAAAACAAAACACTTACCCAACAAATCTATCGAAACAAAAATGGAGAAGATAGTATCCGCAAATGGTTTGAAAAAGATAACTTGATAAAAGTAGAAAAATACAACTACGACCGTTCGGGCATATTAACCGGCAGTACCTTAAAAGATTTGGTAAACCCTAAAAACAGTGTCGAAAAAAAATATATTTTTACCGATAGTATTACTAATGAGGGGAGAATAAATACAATGATGGTTTTTCGTACTTATGCAAAAATGTTAAACAGCTTGGATTATACTATAAAAACCTATTACGACAAAGAAAACAAGCCCATCAAACAAATCAGAAAAGATATTTCGGGCGAAAAAGAACTGTTTAACACCCACAAACCCTTGCTAAGACGAAGTAAAAACAACATTGTGTACAGTGAAATAGCTCCTATCACAAAAAAAGAATTGAACGACAAAACAACACTTATTAAAAAATACGTGTTGCCCCTCAAACAAAAATTTAAAGACCCCAAATACATTTCCTTGCACTATACTTTTGCCACTCCGGATAGTTCGATAGTGCTTGTTATTAAAAAGAACAAACAAGAAAATGTGCAACGAGCAGAGCTAACTGTAACCGAAAAAGATACGCCATAAGCTATGAACCAGACACAAAAGAACAATATACACACGCTTACCTCCGAAGAAAACCCGATGGATACTACATTTTTACAGCTTGTTGCGCACGATTTACACTCACGCTACGGCAACGATTTATCGGGCATTACAGTTGTGTTCCCCAACCGTCGGGCTCGTTTGTTCTTTAACGAGCATTTGTGTCAGCAATCCATGCAACCGGTATGGGCCCCGAGCTATGTGGGCTTAGACGAGCTTTTTCATCAAGCTTCAACCTTACACACTGCCGACCCTTTAAAATTACTTACCGAATTGTATTACTGCTACACAGAAGCCTATAAAAGCAAGCAAAAAGAACAGGCAATAGAAACTTTTGACGAGTTTTATTTTTTTGGAGAAATTTTGTTGAACGATTTTCAAGATGTAGATAAAAATCTGGTAAACGAAATGGCCTTATTCTCAAACCTAGCTGAACTTGACCAACTAAAAGATGATTTTGAACATTTAGACGCTGAGCAATGGCAAGTTATTCAACGGTTTTTCAACGATATTGCTACCAACCGCACCCAACTCAAAGAAGCCTTTTTTTCTATTTGGAATATTCTGGGCACGGTGTATAAAACATTTAAAGAAAAGTTGATTTCCGAAGGCATTGCTTACGATGGTATGTTGTATCGATTGGTGGTAGAAGAGTTGCAAGCAAATGGAGCAAGTGCTTTTTCGCAACAGAAATATGCCTTTGTAGGCTTTAATGTACTAACCGAATGCGAAAAAACGCTTTTCAAACTTTTAAAACAAAACGATAAAGCGCTTTTTTATTGGGATTTTGATGATTATTACATGACCGACACCCAAGAAGCCGGACGCTTTATGCGCGACAATATTAGCCGTTTCGGAAACGATTTGCCTGCTATTGACAGAAACATATTAGCCCGCAAACCAAAAAAAATACAGCTCATTGCTTCTCCCTCCGAAAGTGCACAAGCCGGATACATACCTCAATGGATAGAAGCCTTAAAAGGTTCAGAAAGCTTTGAAAAACCCGATTCGGCCATTGTTTTATGCAACGAACAAAACTTGCAAGCAGTAATGCATGCCATTCCTCCATCGGCAAAGCAAGTGAATATTACCATGGGTTTTCCACTTACGCAAACACCTGTATATAGCTTACTAACTGCCCTAGCCGACCTTCAACTTAAAGGAATAACCGATAAAAACGAGCGTTTTCGGTACAACTACGTGTTAACGGTTTTGCGCCATCCTTATATACGCATGGCTTTTGCTAACAGCTATGCATTGCAAAAACAACTGATAACCCAAAATAACTTTTTTCCTACTGCCGAAGAACTAAACAACCCACTTGTTTTTTGCTCAACTACCGATGCACTATCGCTTGCCTCCTACTTAACAACAGTGCTTAGAACCGTTGCCAAAGCTTATGGAGAAACCGAAAACAACGAAGCTTTTAGCGAACTCTATAACGAAGCTCTTTTTCGTGCTTTTCAGGTACTTAATCGGTTAACCGACCTTTTATCCACCGGCGAATTAAAGGTAGAACAAACCACCTTTGTACGTCTGTTAAAACGCTTACTAGCTACCACCTCGGTGCCTTTTCACGGCGAACCGGCACGCGGACTCCAAGTAATGGGCGTTTTGGAAACCCGAAATATGGACTTCAAAAATGTACTGATGATGAGTACCAACGAAGGAGTGATGCCAAAAACAAACAACGAATCATCCTTTATTCCACATTTTATTCGCCGTTTTTTTGGAATGACTACCATCGAACACCAAGATTCGCTTTACGCTTATTATTTTTATCGCTTAATGCAACGAGCTGAAAACATAGTGTTTATGTACAATACAGCTAATCAGCAAACCGGCAAATCCGAAATGAGCAGGTTTTTACTACAATTACTTACCGAGTTTCCACAGCCTATTGCACAAATCAAACTTCAATCGGAAATAAAACCGCACCAAACAAGTGCTTTGCAAATAACAAAAACAACCGAAGTAATTGATAAAATAAAACAACGCTACGATTTTAACACCAACCCGCAAGCTCATATTCTATCTCCATCGGCTTTTAATAATTACCTAGACTGCCGTTTGCGGTTTTACTTGCAATACATTGAAGGCATCAAACCACCAAAAGAATTAGACGACGCACTGGATAGCTCTGTATTGGGAAGCGTTTTCCATAAAACAGTAGAATTAATTTACCGCGAAATTGGTAAGGTACATGAAGAATCGGACAACTTTTCACCCTTTGTTGTGCGAGTAGAACAATTAGAAGGTTATTTAGCAATTAAAGGGCGGATTGACAAGTTTGTAGAAAAAGCGTTTAACCAAGTGTATTTTAAACGAACCATGCCTATAGATCGCTATAATGGGGAGCAACTCATTTATTTTAGGATTGTAAAACAATTTGTAAAGCGTTTATTAAAAACAGACTGTGCATATGCCCCTTTTACTATAATCGGCTTGGAAAAACCCCAACAACGGAGCATTAAACTAAACGAAATAGAAGTACATATTGGAGGTACAATAGACCGTTTAGACAGCAAAAACGGTGTACTTCGGGTAATTGATTACAAAACAGGAGGTACACCAAAAGAAGTGAAAGAGATGAAACAGTTGTTTGAATCTTCCGATAAAAGAGCCAACTATATTTTTCAAGCTTTCGTGTATGCTTCTATTATGATAGAAAAACAATCGGAAAAAATACAACCTGCTTTGGTGTATATTAATAAAAACAACGACGAAGATTATTCTCCTGTAATTAAATGTGATAAAGAAACCATCACAGATTTTAATACCTTAAACGCTGAATTTGAAACAGCCTTTACCGAGAAGCTCAACGAACTGTTTGACAAGGAGTCGGCTTTTTGTCAAACGCAAAATGCTAAAGTGTGCGAATGGTGCGATTTTAAAAATATGTGTGGACGATAAAAAAGTGTTTAGATTAACCTATAAATAATGCGAATTAAGAGTTGAAAACTTATCTAGTAAAATTG
>JAFGVL010000091.1 GCA_016938015.1 Paludibacteraceae bacterium | reverse complement strand
ATAGTTTTATGCAAAATGTTTCACAATAATGACACAGAACTTTTTATTCATTTTACGCAAAGATAATCTTACGACGACGGGAGAAAAGGTAATTTATTTTCGAGTCTATAAAAACAGAAAAAATAAATATCTAAGCACAAATATATCTACACTAGAAAACAAGGGATACGTGACGTTATTGGCGCTAATGACGAATAAAGGAATAAATGTCATTATTGTCAATTCCGAAAAATCACTTTAGAAAGAGGTTGGTAATAAAAATTCTCATATTAATAAGCTTGTGTAACCCAGACAAAGATCAATTATATTCTTGAAAACGTATTAGGAAGGTTGATCTTCTAATAAATAATGCAAAACCTAGTATTCTTCTAAACAACAAAACCCTAGTTAAAGGACTTTGCTTTTAGTACTAAGTTGCTATTGTGTTATAGGCACGCGTTAATGAAACGCGCGCGAGCGGTGGGATCAGTTGTAATGTGTGATAAATAAAAACCTATTATTCTTTAAAACAACAAAACCCCAGTTAAGGGGCTTTGCTTTTATATTACTAAATTGTTATCGTGTTATTGGCACGCGTTAATTAAACGCGCGCGAGCGGGCGTAGTTGGCTCAACAAAAATGCATCAAACCACTGAGGTTGATTTATTGCTTGAACAAACCAAGGAACAAATCAGAAAATTAGCGGCGTATATCCGAGCATTTCACAATAAAGAATCTGAGATTTATAAAAGTTTTTTTCCTAACGGATTAAGCGAATACTCACGTATAACAAAATCAAATATTAACCATTTAATGTCTAGAATCTATTTTGCTGCCGAAAAACACCAAGTCCAAATTGACTCACAAATTCTTAATAATGTTTTTGAAAGCGAACAATTATATCAATCAAATAGGAAAGTACAGGTAATCCAAAAAAAAGCCTTTAAATTGAATGTAGAAAATAAAAAAGAACTCAGAAAAAAATTGGCTATTCAATTGCAAATCAATCTTTTTGAATTAGCCAAAGAACATATTGGCTTTCCACATAAAGAATCTTATTTTTTTGACACCAATCTTTTAAGACTGAAAACTTTTAATCATCAAAATCATTTGTTGTTTAAAAATGCAAAGGAATTAGTAAACTAATTTGTGTTTCTTTAACTCAATAAAATGTTGTTTTGGATTGTATTATCTTGAAGAGCTATCGCGCGTTTTTAACGCGTGATAAAACAAAACCCTTTGGCCTTAAAACAACAAAGCCCCTGGTTACTGTTTATATTACTATGTTCCAACTGTGTTATTGGCACGCGTTAACGAAACTCGCACGAGTGGAGTAGATAGATTTGCCTGAATAGTCGGTTGTTGTTATAACCGTTATGTTGGTCAATTCTTATTTTGTTTTATTACTAAAGCGTTGTAAATATACTCTACTTTTTTATTTGCGGTGAAAAGTGTTTTTTGGTAATTGGCACGCTTTACAACCAAGCTTATTGCTCAATGAAGTTAAGCCAAAAGCGTGCGAGTAATGTATACTATAAGCTCGGAAGAGTGCACGATTACAAGTAGCCATTAGTTCCGCGGTTTAGTTTTTTTTATTAATAAGGTTTACTATTACTTTTACCATTATTTCTTTCTCTTCGGGTTTACTAACGGCTATCATTAAAGTCAAAGCTACCAAAGCATTATCTGCAATTCTTTTTGTACCATTTTCATTAAATAGAATTTTGTTTCGTTCCATAAAATAGAGAAACAAGAAGGCCGCAATTCGTTTATTCCCATCGGAAAAAGAATGATTCTTAGTTACAAAATAAAGTAAGTTAGCTGCTTTTTCTTCAATGCTTGGATACAAATCAGTTCCATCAAAGGTTGAATAAATAGTGGCAATAGAGCTTTTAAATGACTCGTCTTTTTCATTGCCGAAAAGCCCACTATTTCCATAGAATTTTTTTGCCGATTTAATTTGAGCAATTGCTTCGTTATAGGTTAATTGATAAATTTCTTTTCCGGAAGTTGATTGAATTGTCAGGTTTTGATAATCGTACTTATCTAAAATATCTAAAGCGTAAGCATATTCGGTAATAATTTTTAATAAACCAACACTTTCGTTACCTGATAATTCTTTATAGTTCAATACATTTCCTAGAATCTTAACGGATTCTTGTAATTCTTTTAGTTGTTCATTTTGCTGGACTAATCTTTTTTCATTTAGGGAGTAACCTCTTATCAAATAGTCTTTTAGTATTTTGTTTGCCCATATTCTAAATTGAACACCTCGTTTTGAATTCACTCTATAACCAATAGATATAATTGCATCAAGGTTATAGTGTTTTAGTCTTCTCTTTACTTTTCTTTTCCCTTCAATTTGAACTACCGAGAATTCCTCGGTAGTTGAAGTTTCTTGTAATTCACCTGATTCGTAAATATTTTTAAAGTGAAGACCAATGGTATCCGAATCCTTTTCAAATAGTTGTGATATTTGTTTTTGAGTATGACTTGTCCTGATATAGGTTTACACAAATAGTGTAAATTTAACACCGCACAAAGATGAAAATGGACAAGAAAAAAGAAAAGATCAGCAAAGAGGCCATCGTAGCCGAGTATCTAACCGGAACTATTACATATAGGGCGTTAGAAGCTAAATACGGAGTTCCAAGCAGAAGTATCTGCAACTGGGTATTAGAATACCAAGGCAGAAAGCCAAGCTGAAAAGATAAAAAGCGTCGTAGATTGGAAAAAGAAGGTAGAAGCCCGGAACCGGAGTTGCCAAAAGATGTAAAGCTTCTGCAAGATGCTTTACGAAAAAGCCAACTAAAAAGCGAATTGCTCGAGGAAATGCTAAAACTTTCTGAAGAGCATACCGGCATTGACCTGCGAAAAAAGTTTGGTGCCAAGCGATAATGAATGTAAGTCAAAGAGAAAGCCGCAGTATTACTGCTCTTTGTTCGTTGCTTGGCTATACCAGACAGGCTTATTACCAACATAAAAAACAATTGGAGAAAGAATCGTTGCAACATGATTTGTTGATTGACCAAGTCCTGAAAATCAGGAAAACACAAAAGCGTATTGGTGGCAGAAAACTGTTGTTTTTATTAGAACCATTTATGCAGGAACACCATATTTCAATAGGCCGTGATGCCTTTTTTGATTTGCTTTCAGAACGTTGCTTATTGGTTCGGAAAAGGAAACGGAATAAACCGATAACAACCTTTTCTGACCATTGGATGCGTAAATATCCCAACCTGATTGAAGGCTTTTATCCGACTGCACCAAACCAGCTTTGGGTAAGCGATATTACTTATATTGTAGTTGGGGATGGATTTGCCTATTTGAGCCTGATAACCGATGCATATAGCCGTAAGATAGTCGGATTCTATTTATCTGTTGATTTATCGGCAGAAGGCTGCATAAGAGCGTTGAATATGGCATTAAGGAACAATAAAGATGATTT
>JAFGVL010000090.1 GCA_016938015.1 Paludibacteraceae bacterium | reverse complement strand
TTTTAATAACGGATAACTGACTATACTTTTTTAACATTTACAGCATTTAGTCCTTTTCTTCCTTCTTCAAGTTCGAATGTTACTTCATCGTCTTCTTTAATTTTGTCAATTAAACCATTTACGTGTACGAAGTACTCTTTTTCTGATTCTTGATCTTTAATAAACCCAAAACCTTTTGAATTATTAAAGAATTTTACAATTCCTTTGTTCATTATTTTTGTATTAATTTTGTGTAAAGATAAAAACAAAAACTTGATTTACAAGTTGTTTTGTTTTTTTTTTCATTTTTCGTGTTTTTGATTAAAAAGACATTGGTTTTTTAGATAAATTTTCTGCCTTGTGCAATAAGTTGGTTGGACTCTTGACTCAAGTCAAGAGAATTTTTTATACAAAAAATTAAAAAAGTGCCATTATTAGGGAAAAATGAATTTATTCGGTTCTCTTGAAGGTCAAAAAATGGTTGAATTTCTTGACTTGAGTCAATTGTTTTGTTAAAATATAATGTTCATATTTGTTACTTCTTAATGAAGGTAATTTATTAAGTAATTTTTTGGTTGGGATGAATAAGGCTCCGATTTTTATCGGAGCCTTTTCTTTTTTACTTATTATTTCTTTTTTGCACGTTGTGAAATATTTTCATTTGGTTGCCTAAAATTTTTGTAAATCCTTTTACATCATCGGCAGTCCATGCTTTATTTATTTCGCCATATTCTCCAAAATCTGTCTTCATTAAGTCATATGGGCTGTCAACTCCCACTAAGGTGTAGCTATACGGACGAAGTTGTACTATTACTGTTCCGCTAACATTACTTTGCGAATTTTCTAGAAAAGCTTCAATGTTGCGCATAACCGGTTCTAAATATTGGGCTTCGTGAAGAAACATACCGTACCAGTTGCCTAATTGGTCTTTCCAGTATTGTTGCCATTTGGTAAGTGTATGTTTTTCTAACATTTTGTGGGCGTTTATTAGTAACAACGAACCGGCAGCTTCAAAACCAACTCTTCCTTTTATTCCTATAATGGTATCGCCAATATGCATATCTCTACCAATACCGTATTGCGAACCTATTTTTTCTACTTCATTGATGGCTTCAATTTTATTGCTGTATTTTTTTCCGTTTACAGCTACAATTTGGCCTTGCTCAAATTCGAGGGTAAGTTTTTCTTCTCCTTTTTTAGTTACCTGACTTGGATAAGCCGATTCAGGCAAGGTTTGGTCTGATTTAAGTGTTTCTTTTCCTCCAATTGAAGTGCCCCACAACCCTTTGTTGATAGAGTATTCCATTTTGGTAAAATCGGCAACAAAACCGTGTTTTTTTAAGTAGTTAATTTCGTATTCGCGGGTTAAAACCATATCGCGCGTAGGAGTAAGAATCTTAATGTTAGGAGCTAAAATTTCGAATGTGAGGTCAAAACGTACTTGATCGTTACCTGCTCCGGTAGAGCCATGAGCCACATAATCGGCCTTAATTTTTTTGGCTTGTTCTATAATGGCAATAGCTTGAAATATACGTTCAGAACTTACTGAAATAGGGTAAGTTCCGTTTCGCAAAACATTACCAAAAATCATGTACTTAATGCTTTTTTCGTAATAATCGTTGGTTACATCTAATGCTACGTGTGTTTTGGCTCCAAGTCGGTAGGCTTTTTCTTCAATACTATCCAGTTCTTTTTGTGTAAATCCACCTGTGTTAGCTATGGCAGTATGCACTTCGTATCCTTTTTCTTTTGCCAAATACATAGCACAGAAAGAGGTGTCTAATCCGCCACTAAAAGCTAATAATACTTTTTCTTTCATCTTTACAAATTGTTTATTTGTTTATCTGATGATTTGGTAATTTGTTTCTATTTTTCAAATAAACAGATAACCAAATCAACAACTTCTATTATTTGTTTTTAAATTTTGCCACCGGAATGCTGAGTATTTTTTTGAGAACTTCTTTCCAGTTGTGTTTAACGGTTTTTTTGCTTTCAACAGCAGGGTCGTATAACATACCCGTGCAAAGGCACATTTTATTATTGTTGCGTTGCAAAATATCAAAGTTTACACAAGCTTCGCAACCTTTCCAAAACTCTTTGTCGTCAGTAAGTTCAGAAAAAGTGACGGGTTTGTAACCTAAATCGGAGTTGATTTTCATAACCGCCAAACCGGTGGTTAAACCAAAAATTTTAGCTTCGGGGTAGCGTGACCTCGATAAATCGAAAGCTTTCTTTTTAATTGCTTTTGCCAAGCCATGTCCGCGAAATTTTTCTACAACAATTAAGCCCGAGTTTGCCACAAATTTTTTATCTCCCCAAGTTTCGATATAGCAAAAACCCGCAAATTCATCGTTAACAAAGGCAATTATTGCCTTCCCTTCTTCCATTTTTTTCTGGATGTATTCGGGTGAGCGCCTGGCTATTCCTGTGCCACGAGCTTTTGCTGCTGTTGCGATTGTTTCCAGGATGATATCTACGTATGGAATGTGACTTGCATCCGCTACAACTATTTTAATTTTGTCTTTATTCATTCAATTTAATTGTTATCTGATACCTGAAATGATTGTTGAAAGTGTTTTTATAACCATTTCTCTACTAATTTTTTCTCTAATAATAAGTAAGATAGTGTCATCTCCTGCTATTGTGCCCAAAAATTGAGTGAAGCTTTTTGCATCTATTTCAGAGGCAATACTTCCGGCATATCCGGGTTTTGTTTTTATCACCGCTATGTTCCCCGAAAAATCAAGAGACAAAAAGGCTTTTTCTGCCAACGATTGAACACCCTCTTTACGCCCTGAGTTATTTGATGAGCGTTGTTTTTCCGGAGGTAAAATATATGAATAACCGCCTTCAATAGGTTGTTTAGCTACCTTCATTTGTTTTAAATCTCTCGAAAGGGTTGCTTGTGTTAAGGAGAACCCTTTTTCGGTAAGAGCTTGAAGCAAATCATCTTGATTTCCTATAGTTGAATTCTTGATAATTTCTCGGATAGCATCTATTCTAATTCTTTTATTTTTCATCCGAATAAAATTAATTAAGGATGGATGTAATCCACATGAGGAACATTTTATTTATGAGTGTTTTTTCAACACATGTGGGTTTCATCGGAATAGCTTAACTGAAAAACGAATAAATATTCATAAATATTTTGCAAAAATATGCATTAATAATGTAAAACTGCCCAAATTATTCAGAAAAATATACAAAAATAATCTTTATACATCATTTAAGAAGATAAAATTAAAAAAGCAAGCTTAAAGAGCTTGCTTTTAAACAGATAGAATAAAGTTTTGTTTTTTTTATTTTCGCCATTTTAGGCGAACTTTCTTTTTGACTGTTTTAATAGTGTCGTTGGCATAAAGCGTATCAATCTTTCGTATCTCTTTTACCGGAGCAGGGTTAACAGCTTCGGGTTTTGTAGATACCGATTGTTGTTTCAAGCTTGCTGAAACTTCTTTCTGTGGTAAATCAGAAGATCCTGGTTTTTCAGTTGTTTCTTTTTGATTAATATCAATTTTTGGAATTAAATTAACCGAAGATGCTGTAGCTTGTTCTTTTTTAGGGATACTTACTACATCTTCTATTAGCTTCTTTTTGGTAGTACATGGAGCAATTGATGTATTTGTTTCAATTGGTTGGGTAGACTCTTGTTGAGTATCTTTAAGCATACTTTTTGTTTCTTTTTGAATAACAGGAGTTGATGTGTTGATTGGTTTCCGATTACAATTCAATCCATACAAAATACCACCACCAATTAAAGCAATACCTACCATGCAATAATAAATATTGAGATTAGTAACTGAGAATAAGAAAAACGATTTGCGTTTAAGTCGTTTCTTAAAAACAGCTAAGCTTTTATCTGAAACAGGAGCTCTGCCTTTTGCAAGCTCTTGTTTAAATAAGGTGTCAATATCTGTTTTAATCTTGGTCATTGTAAGTTAATTATTTGTCCTTTCAACATGGTACGAGCCCTTAACAGTCTGGTTTTAGATGTCATTTCGTTAATGTTAAGTGCTTCGGCAATGTCTTTATGTTTCATCTCGTCCACTACATACATATTGAATACTAGGCGATAATGTTCAGGTAGTTTTGCTAATAGGGACATCAATTTATCTTCTGTACATAAGGACGATTCGCATTCAATATTGTAACTGTTTTCATCTGATTCAGGGGCTTTATCAAATTTCTCTGACCCAATATTTTCATTATACTCCATGTAGGTATTTTGTTTTACCTTCTTTTCATACATCTTCAGCGATATATTAATGAAAATCCGTTTCATCCATCCTTCAAAAGAACCTTCATTGCGAAAGCTACCAATTTTTTCAAAGATCTTTATGAATCCCTCTTGCATGGCATCCTCAGCATCCTCCATCGATTTTAAATAGCGATAGCACACATATTTCATTTCAGGAGCGTATTGGCTAAACAGCTCGTAAAATGCTTTTTTGTCTCGCTTTTGGAGTTTTTTTATGAATGCGTTATCAACCATTAATACTAGTTTACAAAAATAAGATGTCTTTTGTGTGAAAAAGAGAACCAAAAGTACAACAAAAATTAATAAATACTAAATGACAGCTAAGTAAGAAAATAGTTTGACCGGAAAATGAAATAATTTAATTCATCACTTTTATACTATCATTTCCTACACGTACTATAAATATACCATGACCGGGTAATGTTAAAGATAATCTATCAGCTTCTGCTATTTGGTTATAAATCTGAACACCTTGTATCGTATAAATTACAACTTGCTCATTAGACTTCAAGCCAGAAACTATCAATTGTCCGTTTTGAACTGTTGCTTTGGCAATACTGGAATTTGTCTTTTTTACACCAGCCGGTAACATTTCTTGAATATTTTGAAATTGTTTCCATTGGTCAGCTGCTTGATAAGCTGCTTTTGAACCTGCTGGAACATAAAGAATACAGTTTACTGTATCTACACTTTGAAAAACCCCAGGACTAAAAGAGCCTGAATAATTTAATTCTACAGGAGTTGTTGCATACGAATAAATAGATGTTAATGCATGACAACCATAAAACGCAGTATCTCCAATTTCTGTAACTGATTGAGGAATAATTACCGAAGTTAAACTATCGCAATAAGCAAAAGCCCCAGATGATATTTTAGTCACAGACGAAGGAATTTCATAGATTCCTTTTTTGACCATAGAACATATTATTAAATCTGATTTTGTTTTATTAAACAACACACCATCGTCGCTAGTATAACTTAAGTTTGCAGGATCTACATTGAAAGCAGATGCAATACATTTAAGATTTAATGGTTCAATTATAGTAGAAGTTCCAGCAGAAATATGCACAGTGGCTTCGAATAAACTGTAACCACAACCAACATTACTTTCTACATGAATAGTATTTGACACTATATATATGTCTTTTAGACTAGTACAACCATTAAACTCCCAAACATCAATATAATTAATGGTGCTAGGAATAGTTATTGAACTTAAACTAGGACAATAATATCCAAATATATTATAGCCAAGACTAGTGATTGTATTTGGTAGAATTATTGATTCTAGTAGTGTTTTATTTTCGAAGGCTTGACTAGGTATCTGATTTGCAGAATAAGTCTCAGAATAAAGACAGGTTCCTCCTATTCCATTATACTCAACTACAGTTGTACCATCCAAATCAATAGCTATTAAAGCCGTCATATCATCCCGCATAGTTTTAAAATCCCGCGCATCAATAGTGCCTGTTACGGTAAGGTTCTTTACTGTTGCAAGATTGCCCCCTGCAGTTGTTATCGCCGTGGCTAAGCCTCCGGCAGTTGATACTACAGAAATGGTAGTTGGAGATACAGCTTGTACTATCATTGTGATGAATAAGCTAGCTAATAATAAATTGATCTTTTTCATAGTTGTAGTTTTTAAAAGTTTAATGTGTTGACTTTTCTTATAAGATACTACAACTTTAAAAAGGTGACAGAAAAAAAGAGCGTTAACTTATATTAACACTCTTTCTGATATCTAATAACCTATTATCTTCTTATTACAGGGGTTTAATTATTTTCTACTCTTCATATTCAATAATTAATTTGGGGCGTTTGGTTGCATTAGCTTCTTCGATGGAGCAGATATTATACCCATGCCATAGGCTTTGATCTGCAATTTGCATAATCATACCAAAGTTTTGTGCCGGGTTATTTACCCAATTTTGCACCAAGGAGGTAATATCATAATCATTAAACGTATTAGAAACAATTGTGTCTTTGAGGTCGATAATTTTGATGGTAGAATCATATACCGGTGGGTTATTCCAAGTTGTTAAAGCTGGGTTCCATGCTTGGGTGATTTTATAAATAAAAATAGTATCCGATGGATTAAATATAGAATCTGATTCTTGAACTGTCAATGTAGCTCTTTTGATAATAGCCGTTGTAGAAATAGTTGATAAGTTGAATTGAAAAAGTGTTTTCATTTGGCCTGAATCTAGACCCCAATACCAAACTGCTACTCCTAAATGTGTTGATGAATCTTTTGGGGTTGTAGGTTGACCTGAAAAAATTTCAGTATCTGTAATTGTTGATGCTGAATTTAATACCAATGTTTTAGCTATTTTTTTATTACAATCACAAGGTTCTTCGGTGCAGCTTGTAAATGCTAAAAAACAAACAATGGTAGAAGTTAATAAGACAGATACTACTTTTTTCATAGTGAAAGATTTAATGTGTTTATTTAATAGATAGCAATTTTTAAAAAAGGTTCCCAAATCACTATTATTATTCTCTTAATTGAAAATTACACCAAGCCGAATACCATACAAATCGGTTTTAAAGTCGGGAATAAGGCTAGATGATTTAAATTCTGGGTTAAGAGAAAAAGCAAACCAAGGTTGAAGATAAAGTTGCATATTTTTGTTTAAGGAATAAGCAAAGCTGTTTGCTAGAAATAATCTTGTCTTAAAGGCGTTAAGCTCTTCACGGGTAACTTTAATGGATTCTTCGGGAGTTGCTCCGGTATAGCCGTCGGCGAACAAAAGAAAATCAAGGTTTATCCCAACTTCGGGCATGATTTTAAATTTTCCCAGCGTGAAAATCTTTCCAACAGTAAAGGGAACTGTTAGGTATACATAATTGGCAGCAACAAGTTCGGTGCTGTTTTTATTAAAAGCAACAACATAAGATGCCGTATCAATAAACGAGGTATCGGAAGCAATTTCATTAACGCAGTTATATTTGTTTTCTTTTATCCATAGAAATCCGATACCTGTTTTTACATAAAAGGAATTGTAGATTATGCTATAGTCTAGTCCTAAAGAAATGGTCGGGCTATGAAAATGAGAACTGTTGTATTTACTACTATCACTGATCTGGTTTATGGAATAATTAGAAACCAATACTGGTGAGACGTATATATTCACCATGCTTGAAAGCGGTATATCTATGTATTCAACTTCTTCTGTAAACAGTTGCTTGCGAATAACAACCGGTTTATTTTCAGTAGGTGAGTCTTGAGCCAACAAACCAACTGGAAATGTCAACAGAAAGAAAAGAATAATAAACTTGATATTTTTATAATTCATGGTTCTCTTAATCAATTAAAAAACAACCTAGGTACTTGAAAAATGCTAAAATAAGCAAATACAATAAAAGTTATTATAAGTATGATAAATACGATGGATGTTGGTTTTATAACTTTATACACATCTACAGTAAACATCTTTGGCATAACATAATAAAGCCCAACAAGAATTAAAATGGCTTGAAAGGCTGTAAGCACAACACCATCTAAAATGGAACTAATAGTTAATAAGAATACAGGCTCCTTACCTAAAATATATACAATAAATGAGTTAGTTATTAAGAACAATAGGAGTGTAATTCTAAATTGCCATTTCCATTCGATGTTTTTTACTGCTTTTGGGAAACATAACCGAAAGGCATCGGATACTAAACGAGGCCAGCCTGCCATTTGTCCGATTAAAGTAGACACTAGTGCCGCTGTTCCTCCTAATAAAAAAAGCAAAGCTCCTGTTTGTCCCCAATTAGAGGAGAAAATATGTGTGAGTTGAAACGCTACCTGATTGCCTTTGGGTGCTATTTGAAGAGGGCCGAGTATACCGGCTCCGGCCATTACAAAGCCTATGGTAATGCCTGTGCCTAAAACAACTGCTATCAAGGCATCCAAATGTACTATTTTGGTCCATTTCTTTAAGGTACCGGCTTCTTCTAAAGTGAGATTTTTTAATCTGTCTAAATCGGCAGGTTTTCCATATACGTCTTTTTCGGTGAGTCCGTAACCTGCGCCAATAATCCAATAGGTATAAAAAACTTGAGAGGCAAAACCACCTGCTCCCCAGCCAATTAAAGGAAGAATCAATTTCCATGGATTTTCAGGTTCATCTAAGGCAATTGCCCAATCGGGCACAACAGGTACCGAAGGTATTAATCCCGAAACAAACTGCTGTATTCCCGGAAAAACCTGAACCACTACATTAAATACACCTAATATGACAAGAAAAACAAAAATACTCATAATGTATTTTAGCCATTCAAATTTACCCGACCAGGTAATTAAAACAGCAAACCCCACAATGATTAGTCCGCAAATGCGCATATCAATATGCGTTAACTGCGAAACAAAGATGGCCGATGCCGATGCTACGCCGGACATACCTATGGCTCCCGAAACAAATTGAGCTACCAGTATTATCCATACCGGCCAGTTGCGCGGACCGGGTATTCGACCAAACATATCAATCATGCCTTCGCCGGTACATACTGTATAATGGGCACCGCTCATGCCAATCCAGAATTTTAGTAATACTCCGATTATTACCGCCCACAAAATACCGGTACCAAGAATAGCTCCTGTGCGAGTGGCAATAATAACTTCGCCCGAACCAATATACTCCGAGCACCAAACTATGGAAGGTCCAAGTATAGCAAAGATGGCTAAACCTACAGGAGGTGAAACTATTTTCTTTGTATTTTTCTTTTCCATAGGTTATTTTTCTTTCATGTATCAGTTATTAATAAGGTGTTTTAGAATGTAAGCTGTAAACCAACTTTTCCGTTATCTAACAACCCAAGTTGATACTGTATGTTTTGAGGTGAGTTTTGTTCTGCTTGAATGTTGGTTGCTTTTTTGTAGTTTTTTATTGATTGTACGGTTTTTATATTTCCAACAATGGTGCAAACTAATCCGGCATCTAACATTAATGCTCCTACTATAGCTCCTATAGAGCCAATTATTACATTTGCATCAATATCGTCGTAATATGTATTATTGTCAATACCGTAAAGCATTAAGCCGGTTCCTGCTAATGCTGTAACCGCACCTCCTATAAGTAGTCCTGTGCCTTTAGATTTAAGTTTCATGCCCGATTTATACTGTAAATAGATTTCAGGGTAAGGAGCTAATACGTTTTCAACTTCTTTTCTTTTAAGTTGTTTAATGCCACTGTATACTTTTCCTCCCTCAGTATCCAATTGGATAATTTCTTTTTGTTGAACTACTACAGAATCGTTGCTTGTTTGAGCTGTTGAAATGGAAAAAAATCCTGCAAAGAAACAGATAATTGATAGTAAGGCTAATTTTTTCATAATTGTATATTTAAATAGGTTGAATATTTTTCAAAAATAGACATTATAATTTTTATTCTCCAACTAAAAGGAAAGTAAAATGATTGTTTTTTACGTTAAAAAACGCATATACAAGTGATATTAATTTATACGGTTGTTTCCAGTTGTTCTAATCGTAATTCGATACCGTCCCACACAGCATACGAAAAATTGCAGAACCAATCACCCAAAATTAATACACGACTTTTGTTTGAAAGTTGTAAGTCGAGGATAATGTGCCTATGCCCGAAAATAAAGAAATCTATGGGTTGCTTTTCGCTGTATTGTTTAGCAAAGCGTACCAATATTTCGTTGTTTTCTCCTTGGTATTTATAATCTTTTTTGATGTCTTTTTTTCGATTGCTTTTGGACCATTGATTGCCAAAAGCGATACCTAAACGAGGGGGAATATATGTAAATAGTTTTTGTAATGCTCGGTTATGAAATATCCAACGGATAAACTTAAAGCCATTGCTGGTTTCATGTAGCCCATCGCCATGTGCCAGAAAAAATGTTTTGCCGTTTAATTCCATCGTACTTGGTTCACGATGCACAATCAATCCTACTTCTTGCTCTAAATAACCGAAGGTCCAAATATCGTGGTTGCCTATAAAGAAATGTACTTTTATGCCCATGTCCACCATTTCTGCCAATTTGCCTAAAAAACGAACATGTCCTTTGGGAACTACCGCTTTGTATTCGTACCAAAAGTCGAACATATCGCCTAATAAAAAAACTTCTGAGGCGTCTTCTTTGATGGTGTTTAAAAAATCAACCAGCTTTTTTTCGTGTTCGCGGTTGTTTTCTATCATCAACGACCCTAAATGAGCATCCGATAAAAAATAGATTTTTTTATTCATAATCAACGGTAGTATTTTCAAATAGACTAATACAGCACATTTTTTTGTGGTATTTTCAACATTTTTTTATAAAAATCCCAGTTCTAATTTAGCTTCTTCGCTCATCATTTCTTTGTCCCAAGCAGGATCAAACACTAAATTGATGGTTACATTTTTAATTCCCTCTACACTCTCCACCTTATATTTTACATCTTCAACAATAAAATCGGCGGCGGGACAATTAGGAGCAGTAAGTGTCATTTCAATGGTAGCGTCTCCTTCATCGTTCACTTCAATGCTATAAATAAGCCCTAAATCGTATACGTTTACGGGAATTTCGGGATCGTATACTGTTTTTATCACTTTAACAATTTCCTCTTCTTTAGCTAAAAAATCGCTCATAAATAGTTCTTTTAATAGTTTTTTGTTACTTCTATCGTTTTGTGGTTTTGGCAATTGTTATTCATCGCTTGCTAAAGCATCGAGCTCTTTGCAAAAACCCAGTTTGCCATTTACTAATACTACCGTGTCAACTTTAGACTTGATACTAATTTTTTCGTCCGGCAGGCGGTAGATGTCTTGAAAAAAAACATATTTAATACCTTCTTTTACCACGTATAGTTTACATACACATTCGTCGCCCGGCCGAAGCGCTGTTTTGTAGTCGATACAAATGCGTGCTACTACAGGGTCGATACCTTGTTGGTGCAATTCGGCAAAGCTTATATTGCGCGATACTAAAAATTCGTGTCGAGTATGTTCCAAGTAGTTTTGATATACTGAGTTATTTAATATTCCTTGTATGTCGCATTCGTAATCGCGAACCTGTAGTTTTAGTTCGAAAACGTATTTTTTCATGTAAATAAAATTGAAAAATAATATAAACCCTTTGAATTAAGGTTTTATCCTTTCGTATTTGTTTTAATTGTATTTATGCAAATGTATTTATTTTTTCCGAATAAGCGTAAGCCCATCTCTTAATGGAAGAATAACGGTTTCAACCCGCTTGTCTTTTGCCACAAATTCGTTGAAAGCCATTACTCCGATGGTTTGTTTGTCGTTCGGATCAACAGCTTCTATCACTTTGCCATCCCACAAAGTATTGTCGGCCAAAATGTATCCTCCTTTTTTAACCTTATTAAAAACAGCCTGATAATACTCTAGATATTCTCTTTTATCGGCATCAATAAATACTAAATCGAAGGTTTCATCTAAAGAATGAATAATTTCTAAGGCATTGCCAATATGTTGTTTAATTTTTTTTCCATGTGGCGATTGGGAGAAAAAACCTTGTGTAAATTCTTCTAATTCATCGTTTATTTCTATGGTATGTAATATCCCGTCATCGGGTATCCCTTCGGCCAAACAAAGAGCCGAATAGCCTGTAAATGTACCAAGTTCCAATACTCTTTTTGCTTGAATCATGGAGCTAATCATTTTGAGAATACGCCCTTGTATATGCCCCGATAGCATGCGCGGATTAACCATTTGCACATGCGTTTCCCTGTTGAGTCGTTTAAGTAAGTCGGGTTCTTCGCTACTGTGTAGTTCTATGTAGTTGTCTATATTCATCCACATTTATAGATAAATTAGGGAGCTTAAGTTTTTTTCGTCAAAAATTTCGTTGGCAATGTGGCATAAATTATCGGGGGTAATTTCATCCAAGTGTTTTTTGGTTTCATCTATACTTTCAATACGATTAAAATGTAAAAAGCTTTTACCAATGCTTAAAGCCAGACTTTCTTTGTTTTGCGATGAGATGGTTAATTGCCCGATGAGTTGTTTTTTGTATTTTGCAAAACTAATTGCACTTAATTTTTTTTCTTGTAATCCCTTGAGTTCTTTTTTAACGAGTTCTATACAGCGGTTTTTGTTTTTAGGATCTGAACCAAGGTAAATACAAAAAATGCCGGTGTCGGAAAAAGCGGTATAACTTGATTCCACATTGTAAACCAATCCGTTACGCTCTCTGAGAGAAAGGTTAAGCAGGCTGTTCATGCCGGGGCCACCAATAATATTATTAAGTAAATACAAACTAAGCTTGTTGGTGTTGTGTAACGAATATGCTCTGTTGCCAAGCATTACGTGTAATTGATGTGTGTCTTTTTTTAAACTGATTGATTGTGTGGTGTAAGCACTTAAAGGAGTGCGTTTAGATGGTCGAAGTGATGGCGGGTAACACGCCAAGTATTTTTCGGCCCAACGAATAATTTTTTCAAATTTTATGTTTCCTAATGAGAAAAAAACCATCTCATCGGTGTGGTAATTGTTTGTAATAAAGCGTTCGGCATCTTCCTTTTTAAAGTTTTTCAACAACTGCTCATTTCCTAGTATATTGTTTCCCATAGGGTGATTTGCAAAAACAAGTTCTTCAAACTCATCGTAAATCAATTCCGAAGGACTGTCTTTGTATAGTTGTATTTCATCCAGAATAATAGCTACTTCGCGGGTAATTTCGTTTCTAGGGAAGGTGGTATTAAAAACGATATCTGCTGTAAGTTCCATGGCTCGTTCAAAATCTTCGGTAAGCACGGTGGCATACACAAATGTTTCTTCTTTACCGGTATAGGCATTAAGTTCGCCGCCTACATTTTCTAAACAGTTGATGATGTGCCAGGCTTTTCGTTTTTTGGTCCCTTTAAAAAGCATGTGTTCAATGAAATGCGCCATTCCGAGCTCATTTTCTGCTTCATCGCGAGTGCCTGTATTTATAGCTATTCCGCAATATGCCACAGGAGAGTCGTCGGGTTTATGAACAAGTCGAATACCATTCGACAGTAGGTGCGATTGATACAGCATACATTTTTATTTTGGAACACAAAGATAGCTATAAGAACACAAATTGCATAAATTACACGAATCAACATAAATATTATTAATTTTGCATTTCGACTCTGCTCAGTGAGCAACGATGTAATCCGATATTTTTATGCGAATAGATATTATAACTGTATTGCCCGAATTGCTTGAAGGTCCGTTGTCACATTCTATTGTGAAACGAGCCCAAGATAAAGGATTGGTTGAAGTGCATATTCATCATTTGCGCGATTATACTAATGATAAGCAGCACCGGGTAGATGATTATGCTTTTGGTTTTGGCGCCGGTATGGTATTGCAAATTGAACCTATAGACATTTTAATTACAAAACTTAAAAGCGAGCGTCATTATGATGCCGTTATTTATACATCGCCCGATGGTGAAAAATTTGACCAGAAAATGGCGAACAATCTTTCGCTTACAAACAATTTGATACTGCTTTGTGGGCATTACAAAGGGGTTGATCATAGAGTTCGCGAACAGTTGATTACGCAAGAAATATCTATTGGCGATTTTGTGCTTACCGGAGGAGAATTGGTAGCGGCAATGATAACCGATGCTGTTGTGCGATTATTGCCCGGAGCTATTGGTGATGAGCAATCGGCTTTGTCGGATTCATTTCAAGATAATTTATTAGCGCCACCAGTTTATACACGCCCGGCAGATTACAAAGGTTGGAAGGTGCCCGAAATATTGCTTTCGGGACACGAACGTAAAATACACGAATGGGAGATGGAGCAATCGTTAGAGCGAACTAAAAGATTAAGACCGGATATTTTAAAATAATGTTTATTTGGTTAGTTGTTGATTTGTTTATTTGATAAAACTGGTCAACAAATCACCAAATCACCAAATCACCAAATTAACAATGAAAAAAGTAGGAATAATAGGAGGAGCAGGTTATACCGCAGGCGAATTGATTCGTATATTAATTAATCATCCTGAGGTAGTAATTCATTTTGTACATAGTAATAGTAATGCCGGTAACAAAATTTATACTGTGCACAGTGGTTTAATTGGCGATACTGAATTGGTTTTTACTGACCAACTTCCGTTAAACGAAATTGATGTATTGTTTTTTTGTACTGCTCATGGCGATACCAAAAAGTTTATCGACGCACATCCAATTCCTAAAGGATTAAAGTTAATTGACCTTTCTACCGATTATCGTAAAGAATCAGCTGAACATGAATTTGTATATGGGTTGCCCGAGTTAAATAAAATTCGCATTCAAAAAGCAGAGCGGGTTGCAAATCCGGGTTGTTTTGCAACTGCCATTCAATTGGCTTTACTGCCATTGGCAAAAGCTCAGTTGTTAAAAAAGGAAGTGCATATTAATGCAGTAACGGGTTCTACAGGAGCCGGACAAAAACCAACAGAAACTTCTCATTTTAGTTGGCGAAACGATAATTTGTCTGTTTACAAGGCTTTTGAACACCAACATTTGGCAGAAATTTCACGCTCTATAAAACAACTGCAAACCGATTTTAGTGCAGACATAAACTTTATCCCTTTGCGTGGAAATTTTTCGCGTGGAATTTTTGTTACAGCATATACCGATTGTGATTTATCGTTGGAAGAGGCAAAAAAATTATACCGCAATTTTTATGCAGATGCCTGCTTTACTTTTGTTACAGATAAGAACATCGATTTAAAGCAAGTGGTAAATACCAACAAAGGTTTGCTTTATTTAGAAAAGCACGGAAATAAATTATTAATTATTTCTGTTGTTGATAATTTGTTGAAGGGCGCATCAGGACAGGCTGTTCAGAATATGAATCTGCTGTTTGGGTGGGATGAAAAGGCAGGGCTTAATTTAAAATCGATTGCATTTTGATGTTTTATAAGTATGCTTTACAACATATAATTAACATTAATTAACAAAAAAAGTATGTTGTATAACATAAAAGTGTTTATCTTTGTACTGTGTTTTTCATAGTATTAGATTTAAGGTTAATAGAGCGGATAGCCAAGAGTGGTGATTCCGCTTTATTTTTTTTGTATTAATACAAAGTTTTAATTAGTTGTAACGCTTCCGCTTCATTGGCAACTTCTTTAATCCGAAGTTTATCATTGTAAATGCTTCCTTCATTTATTGCTGCCGAAGCATATAATCCGAAGTGAGCCTGCTGTAGTAATTCATTACCACCATTTACTTTGGCTGCAGAAACTAGATTCTGATTTTGCCATACTTTAGCATAACCGTTTTGAGTATTAAAATCGATATAAATATCAAGTCGTACCCATTCGTTTTGAGGGAAAAGTAAATCCCCCGAGATATCATTTGTGTAAGAAGCTTGAAAATTGCGTATTTGTTCTCCTTGATTAGGAACATGTACCAATTTCAAATACCCATCCGGTGTGAGGTTTATTAAAACCGTGCGCGCCCAGTTATCCGATGCATCAGGAGAAAGTGTTGCAAAGCTGAACCAATCGTCAATTCGACCCGAGCCTTTTGCTTGTAAACTCATTTGTAGTTTTACCCATAAACTTATCAGACAAGGGGTTTTAAATGCGCCTTCTTTTGTTTTGTGAAATTGAATTGTCGGATAAGCTCTGTGTGGCAGGTATGTAGCACCATCATTACAAGTATCTCTTGCTTGAATTATCCATGCTTTATGAGAGAACTGTCCGTCGATTGCTGCTTCGTTAACCAACTCATGATAGCTGTCGTAATTGCCTTGTGGAACGATGTAAAAGGAGGAAAATTCATTTACATTTTCAAACGACGAACTAAATTCGCGATAGCGAATCGCATCTTCGTCTTTACATGATTGTAAAAAACAGAGTAAAATTAGGAGGACTTTTGAGATGAATTTAATCATACAACAAAGATATCTTTTTTATTTTAGAAGTAGATTTTATAGCGATTACCCGGAAGACATCCAATTACACCCATAAATTCTAATTCTAACATCATTACCGAGGTTTTATTTACCGCTAATCCTAAGTTAAGCGAGATTTCATTCAGACTAATATTTTCATTCTTTTTTATAAGTGTGATAATTCGCTGTTGTAATTCAGTTAACTCATTAAATAAGGTTGTTTGAATTGTTGTTTTGTTTTGTTTATTCATCTCCCAACACATGGCGTTTACTAAATCTGTGGCTGTTTCAATTAATCCGGCTTTATTGTTTTTTATCAGGGCATTGCAACCTGCCGATTGAGTATCGTTAACTCTACCCGGAAAGGCAAAAACATCTCTGTTATACGATTGAGCCATTTCTGCTGTTATGAGAGACCCTCCTTTTACTCCCGATTCTACAACCACTATAGCATCGCACATACCTGCAATGACACGGTTACGTTGCACAAAGTTTTGTCGGTCGGGATTCGTCTCGGTAAGATATTCTGTAACAAGAGCTCCCTTTTCAAGCATTTTTACTGCGGTAGAACGATGTGTGGCGGGATAAATTCTATCTAAGCCATGACCAACTACACCAATGGTTGGTAAATCACTTTCTAAAGCTGTTTTGTGAGCACAAATATCTATTCCGTAAGCTAAGCCGCTTACAATGGTTAATTCAGGAGTCAATGCGGCAAGTTCTTGAATCAGTTTTATACAGTTTGCTTTTCCATATTCGGTAGCATCGCGTGTGCCTACAATGCCTACAAATCGTTTAGCATTTAAGTTGCTATTGCCTTTGGTGTAAAGCATTAT
>JAFGVL010000089.1 GCA_016938015.1 Paludibacteraceae bacterium | reverse complement strand
TTTTTCTCAATTTCAGTAATCATATGGGTTACCATTTCTTGCGATAACTGATTTAATATAAGCTCTTCCCAGTTCATCTCTTTCGATAGTTAACAAAACCTGATATCGGAAATTACCTCTGCTCCTACGTATTTATTAAGACTCTTTACAAGTTGCTCGCGCGACATTAAGAGTTCATTTCGCAATACCGACGAGCTAAGTTTTACATACAACACCTTATTTTTCAAATATTTTTCGGTAGTGTATTTACCAATAGCAACTCCAACTACTTCTACCCAAGCGTTGAGTAGTTTTTTTTCATTTAGTTTTTTATCTAAATGCTGTATCTTAAGCAACTCACTAACTACCTCACCTAAACATTGAGTTTGTCTTCTTCTCATTTTTTTAGTTTAATAACCGTACCAACTTGGGGCTCTTTACCGTAAATTAGACCATTTATGCGATACAATGATCTTACTTTAATTCCTTTCAACTGAGAAACACTATACATGGTATCTCCTTCTCTAAATAGATAGGTTTCCGAGTTAGCACTTTTTTTCTTTTTCGCTAAAAAAACAATATCATCAGCTTTCAAAACAGTGCCATATTTTACTTCGTTAGCTCGGAGTAATTCCTTTTCGTACATTCCAAACTCTTCGGCTATAGAAGCATAGGTATCTCCATATTGCGCAATTACACACTTAACGCCATTTATTTTTTGAACTTCGTGAGTTCTAAACGGACTAATATCGGCGATATATGTTCCATCAGAAAAAACTTTATCTTGATTTGCATCCTTCGCTGTTGTAGATTTTTCGGAACTTACTAATTTTGAAAAAAATGATTTTTTAGATTTAGATTTAGAAACTGCGGGTGTTTCTGTAGTAGTTTGTCTATCCTCTTTTATTTGTGGTTCTTTTTTGGGAAGTATTTTATCCGCTGAATCGTAGGTATATAATTTATAGTCTTCGATAATTTTTATCAATCTCGTTGGGTAATTTGGGTCGGTTGCATAGCCTGCTTTTTTAAGTCCAAAAGCCCATGATTTATAGTCGGTTACCTCAAAATCGAACAAAAAAGCATAACGAGGACTATTTACTAAAAATTTGGAATGGTCTTCATAAGATTCCAGCGCATCTTTGTATTTTCTAAAGCACTCTCCCTTTGCGTCATCATCGTGGTATATAGCAGGTCCTATCCAATCTTTACGACATTTTACCCCAAAATGATTATTTGCTTCTACAGCCAAACGGCTTTTACCGGCAGCAGATTCGAGTAAGCCTTGAGCAAGGGTAATACTAGCAGGTATTCTGTAACTATTCATTTCTCGTACTGCTATTTGTTGATACGTTTCAATATACTCTAAATAAGTTTTATTTTGAGAAAAACTAAGCATTGAAACCAATAAAAAAGCTCCTAAAAAAAGTGATTTTTTCATCCGAATAACATTTAATTTAGCTTGAATGAGTTTGTATAAATTTATGTAAGGTAATTACAAAGACGCAAACATCTTACCTTACATTTATACTGCAAAAATAAAATTTCTTTAAAAAGAATAGGATACTTTTATATCTTTGTTATCAACAATTAAGATGAATTACACTATAAGTAAACCTTTTTATAAACTATGATCGAAATTAAAAACACCTTTATTATTCACATAATTAACTATGAAAAGTTAACCGACAGTTACCAAAAATTAATACAAACAGCCAAAGCACAAACTCAATTGGCTTATGCGCCTTACTCTCATTTTCAGGTAGGTGCTGCCGTTTTACTTAACGATGGAAATATTATTGGAGGTAACAATCAAGAAAACAGCGCCTTTCCTTCAGGACTTTGTGCCGAACGGGTTGCTCTATTTTATGCCAATTCTCAATATCCTCAAACCCCGGTTAAAGCCATTGCTATTGCAGCTTTTCAAGAAGGAAAGTTTACCTCAAAACCCATTTCGCCTTGTGGTGCATGCCGCCAAGTTATGATAGAAACCGAAACTCGTTTTGGTCAAAACATAGAACTGTTACTTTACGGTAAAAAAGAAATTTTTCTGCTAAAAAAAGCATCAGATTTGCTTCCTCTCTCTTTTTCTTTATAAATTTTAACTTATCATAAAATACTCATTTTATGATAAATACAGTACTCCATAAGGGTATTGTTAATAATTATTTGTTAATTTTTTTCACATTACCACTTGTTGTATAAGAAAATATAGTAATATTGCCAAAAACTTACTTTTATATGACAAGAGAGAAATTTCAAATTGAATACAACATCAAAACGGCTTCTTTAAATTTATTGTGGCAAACTATAAGCACTCCTACCGGTTTAGAAAACTGGTTTGCAGATAATGTTACAGTTAAAGACAAAATATATACTTTTACTTGGGGAAAGTCATCACAAGAAGCAGAACTTATCTCTATACGAATGGGGAGTTTTATACGGTTTCGATGGTTAGAAGACTTGAACGAAAAATGTTATTTTGAATTTAAAATTACAGTAGACGAAATTACTGACGAAGGTGCTTTGATTATTACCGATTTTGCCGATAAAGAAGACCAAGCTGATGTTAAAATACTTTGGGATAAACAAATTAAAGACCTTTTTAGAAACATTGGACTATAAGCGTTTAATAATTAAGCGTTAACAATTAATGCCATTTCGTTTTTCGGAATGGCATTCTTCATTCTTCATTGTTCATTGTTCATTCATAAAAATTTTTACCTTAACTTTGTTGTTTTATTTCACAAACAAACATGCCCGTAATAAAACAAATAGACAAATACGTATTTCTTCGCTTCTTAGAAGTATTATTTGCTACATTCTTTATTTGCACCTTTATTTTCTTAATGCAGTTTCTTTGGAAACACATAGGCGAATTAGTAGGTAAAGGATTAGAAACAAAAGTGTTGTTAGAATTTTTCTACTACGCTGTTTTGTCTATTGTTCCCATGGCTCTACCTTTAGCCATTCTTTTAGCTTCATTGATGAGTTTTGGTAATTTAGGCGAAAAAATGGAGCTAACAGCCATGAAAGCTGCCGGCATTTCGCTTTTTAGAATTATGTTATCGCTACTTATCTTTATTTCATTCATTAGTATAGGAGCTTTTTTCTTTTCGAACGATGTATTGCCTGTTACACAAAAAAAATTGTGGTCGCTTATATTTTCTTTACGGCAAACATCTCCTGAATTAGACATACCGCAAGGAGAATTTTATTCGGGCATTACCGGATACAATATTTATGTGAGAGAAAAAGACCCTTCTCGTAAATTATTAAAAAATATAATGATTTATGATTTTACCAAAGGCTTTAACAACGCATCGGTTACTGTAGCCGACTCTGCGCGCATAAAACTCTCTGCCGACAAAACCTTTTTACTGCTTTCGTTGTACTCGGGCGAATCGTTTGAAAACCTCAACCACCAACAAAACTACCATAACAACAAAAATATTCCTTATCGAAGAGAAAATTTTACAGAAAAAGAAGTTATCATCGATTTCAACACCAACTTTACCCGTATTGACGAAAATGTACTGCAAGATCAATACATGAGTAAAAACTTACACCAACTTCAAAACACAATAGACTCCTTATCCGTTCAAGCAGATAGCATGAACAGAGAATATGCTAATCGGTTTATAAATAATTATTTTTTTGACAGAGAAATTTTTAAAACAAAAATATTTAGTGAAACAAACAGTTACAAAAAACAGTTTAACACCGACTCTTTGTTTTTTACATTGCGTAAAAAAGATATGGAAAAAGCCATTAAATACTCTATTCAACAAGCTAATTTATACCATTCGGATATGATCAATTGTCAAGCTTTTTTAGGTAGCCACAGCTATTTGCTTATACGACATAAAATAGAATGGCACAAAAAATTTACCTTGGCTTTTGCTTGCTTAATTTTCTTTTTCATCGGAGCACCTTTAGGAGCTATTATTCGTAAAGGAGGATTAGGTATGCCGGTAGTGGTTTCGGTTATCCTTTTTATTATTTACTATGTTATCGATTTTTCGGGCTACAAACTTGCACGAGAAGGAGTTTGGGAACCATGGGAAGGAATTTGGCTCAGTTCTTTCTGCTTATTACCAATAGGTATATTTTTTACCTACAAAGCGGCTATGGATTCACCACTTTTTACCCCTGAAGCTTATGTGAAAGTTTTTACCAACATAAAAAAATGGTTCTTGTTTATTTTCAAAAAAAATAATTTAAATTAAAAAAAATGAATACATCTTTTAAAATAAATACCATAGAAGAGGGTATTGCTGACTTCAAAGAAGGAAAATTCTTAATAGTGGTAGATGATGAAGACCGTGAAAATGAAGGTGATTTTATCATCGCAGCAGAAAAAGTTACACCGGAAAAAATCAATTTTATGATAACCCACGGACGTGGCTTATTATGCGCCCCTATTAGCGAAGAACGATGCAATGAGTTAGAACTGGAGATGCAAACCACAGCCAATACATCATTACACGAAACTCCTTTTACCGTAACCATCGATTTATTAGGATTGGGTTGCACAACAGGCGTTTCAATGCACGATAGAGCAATGACTATTAAAGCATTAGCCGACCCTAATAGTAAACCTGAAAATTTTGCACGCCCGGGACATGTAAATCCTTTAAAAGCAAAAACCAGAGGTGTGCTTCGACGTGCCGGACATACTGAAGCTACAATAGATATGGCTCGATTATCCGGACTGTATCCGGCCGGAGCTCTGATTGAAATAATTAACGAAGACGGCACAATGGCACGCTTACCCGAATTAATTAAAGTTGCCGAAAAATTTAGTATCAAAATAATTACTATCAAAGATTTAATAGCTTACCGACTCAAAAACGAATCTATCATTGAAAAAGGAGAAGAAGTAAATTTGCCTACAGAATTTGGCATGTTTCACTTAATTCCGTTTAAACAATTATCTAACGGACTGGAACATGTAGCCTTAATAAAAGGTACTTGGGAAAAAGGAGAACCAATTCTTGTTCGCGTACACTCTTCGTGTATGACCGGCGATATTTTTCATTCTATGCGTTGCGAATGTGGCGAACAACTAAAAAAAGCCATGCAAATGATTGAAAAAGAAGGTAAAGGCGTGCTGGTTTACATGAATCAAGAAGGTAGAGGTATTGGATTAATGAATAAAATTGCGGCTTATAAACTACAAGAAAACGGTTTGGATACGGTTGATGCCAACATACACCTAGGCTTTAATGCCGACGAACGCGATTATGGTGTTGGAGCAAGTATTCTGCGAGAATTAGGAGTTTGTAAAATGCGTTTAATGACCAACAATCCTATAAAAAGAATAGGTTTGGAATCTTACGGACTGGAAGTTTCAGAAAATGTGCCAATCGAAATTGCAACCAATCCCTATAACGAATTTTACATGAAAACTAAAAAAGAACGAATGGGTCATAATCTAAAAAATACAAAATAATAAAACGTGTTTATGAATCCTCCTTCCAAATTAAAAGAAGGAGGATTTTTTTCATCTTTTTACATAATGGATTACCCCCTAAAAAGGTTAACACTATAAACAATCCCATTTATAAATAATTACAGCTACTGTTCAAACAGAAAAGTAATTTCTGCAGTAGTTACTTTTAAAACATCTGTGAAGAAAATAGATAGTGCATTAAAAAAAGTGTTAATTTTAATATAATTTAATGGAAAATAAATTCTATATTTATCTACTGAAAAATTTATGAATCTTTCTGTTTGATGTTTGCTTCTTTAATTGGTCTGTTACTAAGATAATTTTATTCTAATTATTGAACCCATGTTATTAACAAAAAAAATAAAATTACACTATTTAGGAATAATCTTAGTAGCGATAATGCATTGTGCAAACTTATTTTCTCAAGATTCAGACTCCTTGAAAGTTGAGGATCTTTTTAATATGCCATTAAATGATTTCCTAAATGTAAAAATAGTAAGTGCCTCAAAAACACAACAACAGATTAAAGACGCAGCGGCATCTGTACATGTAATTACTGCCGAACAGATTAAAGAACGCGGCTATTTTACGTTAGAAGAAGCCTTATCTGATTTACCCGGATTTCAATTCAGAAATACCGTTGGGTTTAACAGTTATGTATTTATGAGAGGGGCACCAAATCAAAACAACTTAATACTTCTGCTGGTTGATGGCGTTCAAATTAACGAATTAAATTCCGGTGGTTTTTATGCAGGCGGTCAGTTTAACTTATCAACTATTGATAGAATTGAAGTTATTTACGGACCCGCATCTGCGCTTTATGGCACAAATGCACTATCAGGCATTATCAATATTATTACCCTAAATCCCAAAGAAAACAAAAAAAATCAGGTAAGTATATTAGGCGGAAATTTTAAAACTGCAATGGCCGATTTTAACTTAACCAACTATCATGAGAAAAAAGATATCGGTTATTCAATTTCCGGTATGTATAAAACCTCTGAGAAAGCTGATTTAAGAGGTGAAAAAGGAGATAATAATTGGACCAACGACATGGAAAATTTTGAAAATGACATATCATTATCCATGAAACTTAACATAAAAAATTTCGATGCCGGAATTGTATATCAAGAAAAAAAATCATCAAATACCACCTACAATAAATCGATTGATGAAAAATATCTTGACCAAAACACCTTATGGGACATTGCTTTTCTAAATGGTTTTGTAAAGTATTCAAATACCAAACATGAAAAATGGAAAGAATTTGCAACACTTTATTATAGAAATGCAACTGTACAACCAAATACTGTTTTTAGTATAGAAAAAGCTACTGATACAACTTCGGGAACTCAAGTAGGATATTACCGACCAAACCAACTTATTGGCTTCGAAAACCAGCTCAATTATTATGCTACTGATTATCTAATTATTACAGGAGGTATTGTTGGAGAGGCTGAACAATTATCAGATGGTTTTTCGATAACAAATAGTGTTTCGGAAACCACCCCACCACCAAGACCTCAAAGCCCTAATATGATAAAAGATTACCTATTTAGCTATTATCTGCAAGGACAAGTAAAAATTTTAAAATCACTTTGTTTTACCGGTGGCTTTCGTCATGATTTTTCCAGCTATTACAAACAAATACTCACACCACGAGCAGGATTGGTATTTAACAACAACCAACTCACCATAAAATTACTTTACGGCGATGCCTTTAGAGCCGCAAAACCATGGGATTACAATTACGGTATTGGCAATAGCAATTTAAAACCCGAAAAAATGCACTCGTTGGAATTTAGCAGTTCTTATGTAATTAAAAACAACCTTTTATTGGGAGTTTCTGCTTATAAAAACCTAATTGATAACAAATTAACAAAAGATACCACTACCAATAGCAACAGATGGATAAATAAAAATGAATTAAACACCTACGGGATAGATGTTTACAGCAACTATTCATTCAAAAAAACACAGATTTATGCCAACTACACCTACTCCAGTTCATATGAGCAAGATGGTATTATCATCCCTGAAATATCTATGCACACAGCTAATTTAGGATTAACATATGCTGTTAACTCGCATTTTAAACTTAACTTACGAGCCAACTATATAGGCGAAAGAAAAAATCCTAACATTATTCCTAATACAGGCAATACTACTATAGATGATGCCCTACTTTTTCACACCTGTATTTCTTACTTCGATTTAAAAAAGTTCGATTTACAACTAAAAGTGAGCAATCTACTTAATCAAGAGTATTATCATCCGGCCAATCTATTTGAAGGACGATACAGGCAGCCTCAAAGAACTATCACTTTTAAAATCAGTTATAATTTCTAAAAAACTATTGGTTACAATTTCTTTTTTGTATGTTACCCTCCCAAAAAACACTTGTAGAATATACATTTTTGCATACATTTGTAGCTCTTCAATAAAATTAAAAATCTAACCTTTTTAATAAAAACAAATGTTCAAAAAACTTGCACTATTCAACTTATGCTTTTTTATCTCACTGGTTTCTTATGCAATAACCGTAAATTCAACTGCCGGAGGTTTAACAACTGCAATTACAACAACCGGTCAAACCATCGATACAATTACCTCTTTAACAGTTACAGGAACTATTGATGCCCGAGATTTTAAAGCTATGCGTGATGAAATGCCCGCATTAACCAGTATTGATTTAAGTGCTACTACTATAGCAGAGTACACGGGTTCTGAAGGAACTTTCGGATCATTTTCTATGACATATAATGCACATACAATACCTTTTGAGGCTTTTTCTCAAAAAACAAACTTGCTTTCAATAACCCTTTCAACAGCTACCGTTGAAATTAAAGACTATGCTTTTGAAAATTGTATAGGGCTAACATCTTTTACTACTCCGGCTAATGTTACTGCAATTGGACCGGGTGCGTTTATTAATTGCGAAAATTTATTATCCATCAATATCCCTACTTCGGTTGAAGGCATTGGAGGGGTTGCCTTTAAAAATTGCAGCTCATTATCTTCGTTAGATATTCCGGCAAGTGTTGTTAATATGGGAAATAGTGTTTTTGGTGGATCAAAAGCAAGTATAACCGTAGATGCCAGTAATACTCAGTTATATAGTGCCGACGGTGTTTTATTTACAAAATTTGGGGCTTTGTTGCACTGCCCAACAAGCAAAAACGGAAGTTACACAATTCCGTCAACCGTTACTGTAATTTCGAATGAGGCTTTTAGAAATTGTATCAATTTAACATCCATTACTATTCCCTCAAGTGTTCTTCAAATTTTAAATAGCACTTTTGATGGTTGTACCGGTTTATCGTCTATCTCTATTCCTGCTTCTGTTGGTTATATTGATAGTTATGGTTTTGCCAATTGCACCAATTTAACAGCTATCAATGCCTATGCTACAACTCCTATTGATTTTAGTTTTTCAACAAATGTTTTTTATAATGTAAATAAAACAACTTGTGTGCTACATGTTCCTATTGGAAGTAAAGCAGCCTATGAAGCTGCTGATCAATGGAAAGATTTTACAACTATTGTAGAAGATTTACCAACGGATGTAAACAATGCAACTAATTCTAATTTCAAAGTGGGAGTTCAAAACGGACAAGCCATACTTTCAGGTGTACCAACAGGAGAAACAATAACCGTTTACACCCTTCAAGGCAGCACTATTTACAACCAAACAGCCACTTATGAAACAGTACGCGTAAGCTTACCTACACATGATATGTATGTAGTTAAGGTGGGTAGTGAAAGTATAAAGGTGGTGTATTAGAAATGCTAACTATTAATTTAAAATAACTTACTATTATGAAAAAAGCTTTGCTTGGTTTATGGTTGTGTATGTTTACTCTCACATTAACAGCACAAACTAACAAATTACCTCTTCCTGATAAGTTCACTATTTCTGAAGCTGAACAAATATGGGATATTAATAAGCATTCAAGTTCAAACATACAATTACGTTCTGCCGGTGTAAAACAAAAACATGATAGTCTTGTTCAAACTCTTAGTAAAGATATTTACACCTACGATACCAAGGGAAATTTACTTATAGATGAGTATTTTACAAGATCTACTGTTAGTAGTAATTGGGTAAAAAAAACAAAATATACCTTTTCTTATGATGTGAATAATAACAAGACTCAAGCTGTGATATACAATTGGAGTAGTTCAACTGAAACTTGGGAAGGTAATGCAAAACAAGATATAACGTACAATGCCAACAACCAACAAACACAAGCTATTACTGCTAGGTGGTCTAGTGCAGATAATTGTTGGATAAACTATTCAAAATACAACTACACGTATGATGTTAATGGTAATGGTATCCAACGCATGTTGTATGTATGGGATGAAACATATTGGTTAGAGTATGAGAAAGTAGATTATTCATATAATATCAACAATGATTTTACTCAAGTTATTAATTATGGATATTCATCATATACTAGTGGTTGGGAGAATGCTAATTTAGTTAATTACTACTATGATGCAAATGGAAACTGTGTTAAGAAAGTTACTAAAAGTTGGAATGATGATACCTCTGAATGGTTTAACACCAATAAGTACGAATATACTTACGATCCAAATAACAATCAAACACAAGAATTTTATTTCATGACAAATGGAACAGACACCATTTTTCAAAACATTTACAAAAGAGAATATACTTTTGATGTAAATAATAATTGCACGCAAGGTATTGGTTCTAATTGGGATGGCAGTGCTTATATAGACTACGATAAGTATATCTACATCTACGACGGAAACAATAATAAAACACAAGAAATTTATTATAGATGGAATTCAACCGATCAAACTTGGACAATTAAAACACAAAGAAATTATTTCTTCGACAACTCTTTTTATTACACAGATTTAATATATCCATGGGGTAATGAAATACGGTATTATTATAAACTCACTCAGGTAACTGATTATTCGTGGGATACTGCTTCAAGCACATGGATACTTAGCAAATTAAGTGATTTATATTATTCCGACTTTACAGGCGTTGGTTTACCTCATTCAACCTTAACCAAAATGAAGGTAATTGTAGAAAACGGCAAAGCAGTGATATCGGGTATAACTACAGGAGAAAATGTAGCTATTTACAATATACAAGGTATTGCTATTTTCAACCAAGCAGCCACTAATGAAATAGTAACGGTTAACTTACCTGCACGTGGGGTTTATGTAGTAAGAGTGGGTACAGAAAGTATAAAAATAATGAATTAGTCGGATTATAATTTTTCATTAATGCGGGGTAGCTTAAAAAAGTTACCCCGTATTAGTTTATACAGACTTCACCTACTAAAACAACTTGTATTCATCAATCTTTATAGTTTGTTCATCGATTTTTAATTTCTTTTTACAGAAAAAACAGTGATTCAATTTGCAATTTTTAGTTACATTTGCAGCTTGTTCAACTACAGAGCATAAAATAGCAATTTTTGCTTAAATCAGCGTAACTGTAGTAAATTTTGAAACATATGAAAGATACTAAATACATTTTCGTAACAGGAGGGGTAACATCGTCTTTGGGAAAAGGAATTATTTCAGCATCCTTAGGTAGATTATTATTAGCCAGAGGCTATAAAGTTACCATCCAAAAACTCGATCCATATATTAATGTAGATCCCGGAACCTTAAACCCTTACGAACATGGCGAATGTTATGTTACCGAAGATGGTCATGAAGCCGACCTCGACCTTGGTCACTACGAGCGTTTTTTAAACATTGAAACCCATCGAGCCAACAATATTACCACCGGTCGCATTTACCAAAGCGTTATAAACAAAGAGCGCCGTGGCGATTATTTAGGCAAAACGGTTCAAATAATTCCCCATATTACCGACGAAATAAAACGCAGCATCAAACTCTTAGGATCCAAAGAAAAGTATGATTTTGTAATTACCGAAATTGGAGGTACTGTTGGCGATATTGAATCGTTACCGTATATAGAAAGTGTTCGTCAGTTGCGTTGGGAATTAGGCAAAAACTGTTTATGCATACACTTAACTTATGTGCCTTACATTGCAGCCGCCAAAGAACTAAAAACAAAACCTACTCAACACTCAGTTAAAGCACTTCAAGAAGAAGGAGTTCAGCCTGATATTTTGGTATTACGTACCGAACACCCAATTACACCGGACATCCGCAAAAAAGTAGCGTTATTTTGCAATGTTGAAGCCGATGCAGTTATAGAGTCTATCGACCTGCCCACCATCTATTTGGTGCCGGTAAAAATGCAACAAGAAAAACTGGATCAAATAGTGCTTCGAAAAATGGGCTTACCATTCGAAGGAAAATCGGATTTAAAAGATTGGAACAACTTCTTAAAAAAGATGCAAAATGCTACCGAAACCGTAAAAATTGGGTTGGTTGGAAAATATGTATCCTTGCAAGATGCCTACAAATCGATTACGGAATCATTAATTCATGCTAGTGCTTATAACAATCGTAAACTAGATTTAAAACTCATTTCATCCGACGATATTTCTCCCGATAACATTGTACAAACACTCGAAGGCCTGCAAGGGATAATTATTGCTCCGGGTTTTGGAAACCGTGGAATAGAAGGGAAAATAACAGCCATTCAATATGCACGCGAAAACAACATTCCTTGTTTAGGTATTTGTATGGGCATGCAATGTATGGTAATAGAATATGCCAGAAATGTGATAGGCTATAAAGATGCCAACTCCACCGAAATTGACCCCAACACCAAACACAATGTGGTGGATTTAATGGAAGAGCAAAAAGGTATTTTAAACCTCGGCGGAAGCATGCGATTGGGTGCCTATAAATGCAAAATAGACAAAAACTCGTTGGCCTATAAGGTGTACAATGCTGAAACAATAAAAGAAAGACATCGACACCGCTTTGAATTTAACAACGACTACAAAGAAAAATTTATTAAAGCCGGATTAAAATGCAGTGGTATTAACCCCGACTCTAAACTGGTTGAAATAATTGAACTACCCAATAAAAAATTTTTCTTAGGAACTCAGTTTCATCCTGAATACAGCAGTACGGTTTTAAACCCGCACCCATTATTTGTAAGCTTTATTAAAACTGTAATTGAATAAACTCAATATACACTATAATTATAAAACAACTAACTGATAAATAACTAATTCAACACTATAAGTTAATGGATAAAAATACAATTACCGGATTTCTTCTCATAGGGGCAATTTTATTTGGCTTTGCTTGGCTAAATAAACCTTCTGAAACAGAATTAGCACAACAAAAACACTATCAAGATTCTATCAACGCACTGGCTCCTGTTGCAGTAAATTCAGTTACTAATACAACTACAACAAATGGAACCCCTGCAATTGACACTATTCAATCAGACACCCTTTCTGTTAAACAACAAGCAATCAATGAGTTTGGTGCTTTTGCAGCTTCAGTAAACGGACAAGAAAAATTATATGTACTCGAAAACAATTTAATTAAAGCAACTATCAGTTCTAAAGGAGGACAAATTATATCTGTCGAATTAAAGAATTACAAAACTTCTGAAGATAAAGAGGGAAACAAACACCCATTAGTGTTGTTCGACAGTAAAAAAGACAGCAGCTCATTAGGCTTTACCGTTATTACCAATAACAACCGCATTGTAAATACTGCCGATTTGTATTTTGAAGCAGTAGGTGTAAATGCTGTTAACAAAGTAAGTAGCGGCGAAAAATCGTTTACCTTCCGACTAAAAACCAATGAGCAGGCTTATATCGACTACATTTATACACTCAAAGCCGACGATTATATGGTGGGTTACTCCATTAAAGCCAACCAAATGGAAAAGGTTATACCTATGAGTGTAAATACCTTGCAAATGCAATGGCATTCTAAAATTAAACAACAAGAAAGAAGCAAAAAATTCGAATCACGCTATGCCGCTGTCCATTATAAATTTATTGGCGAAGACATGGATAATTTAAGCGAATCGAAAGACGATAGCGAAGAATTAACCACCAAAGTAAAATGGATAGCCTTTAAAGACCAATTTTTCAGCAGCATTCTTATTGCCGATGAAGCATTTAATTCAGGAAAAATTAGTAGTCAAATCAACGAAGATAAAAGCTCTAATTACTTAAAAACTTATAAAGCGGATATGCATGTGCCTTTTGATTTAACCGGTAAAAATACCACAAGTTTCCGCTTTTATTTTGGTCCCAACAAATATAAAACACTCAACGATTACGACAAAGGGCTGGATGACGACAAAGAACTAAACTTGCAAAAACTAGTTCCTTTGGGTTGGGGTATTTTTGGATGGATAAACCAATTTATAGTAATTCCCGTATTTAACTTTTTAAGTTCTTATATTGGCAACTTTGGAATTATCATTTTACTGCTTACCATTATTATTAAAATGATTTTATTTCCACTTACCTACAAATCGTATCTTTCTACAGCTAAAATGCGTGTACTCAAACCTCAAATTGACGAAATTCATGCAAAAATACCGGCAGCAAAGGCTACTGAAAGACAACAAGCAACTATGGCTTTGTATAAAAAAGTAGGCGTTAATCCACTTGGCGGATGCTTGCCAATGCTATTGCAAATGCCTATCCTTTTTGCAATGTTTAGTTTCTTCCCTGCATCCATCGAGTTACGTCAAGAAAGTTTCTTGTGGGCAGCCGATTTATCCTCATACGATGCCATACTTACATGGAATGCCCAAATACCTTTATTATCGGAGTATTTTGGAAACCACTTAAGCTTGTTTTGTTTGCTAATGACTATTACCAACTTGGCATACACGCATATTAATATGCAAACAACCATGGATACTTCTACTCAAATACCGGGTATGAGAGTAATGATGTACATTATGCCGGTAATGTTCTTATTTATTTTTAACGACTATGCTTCGGGCTTAAGTTATTATTACTTTATAGCCACCTTAATTACCATTATTCAAACCTATGCTATTCGTGGTTTTGTTGATGAAGAAAAAATATTGCAAAAACTACACGAAAATGCCAAAAACCCTAAAAAACAAAAAAAATCGGGATTTTTAGCTCGCCTGGAAGAAGCACAAAAAAAACAACTCGAAATGCAAAAACAAGCGGCGAAAAAAAGAAAATAAATAAACAAGGAGATATTCAAATAGAAATTATTTGAACACAAATGACGCAAAAAACACGCAAATAAAAACACTCTTTTAACTAAAACAGTGCTTATTCCTAACCGAATTAATTTGCGTTCTTTGTGTCATTTGTGTTATTTGCGTTCTTATTAACTTTTTGAACAGCCTCTTGTTTCCTTTCAAAAAAAAATCTTTGTATTTTTGTTACTCTTATTTTATTGTCCCGTTGTGTAATGGTAGCACCACAGATTCTGGTTCTGTTCGTCTGGGTTCGAATCCTAGCGGGACAACTTTTTTTATTTATACACACAAAGGTAAGGAGTATCTTCGTTAGCTTTTACTTTAAACTTTACCCCTTTTTCCACCACAAACGATTCAAACTTTTTATACACTTTCCATTCTGTTTCTCCAGGCAATTGAATAACTAATTTGCCCGAAATTACGGTCATCACTTCTATTGTTGATGTACCGAATTCATACTCTCCTGCTGCCATTACACCTACTGTAGCACGCCCTTCGGCTGCTTCAAGTGCGATAGATAGTACATTTCCGTCAAAGTATTCGTTTGTTGTAAACATTTTTCTTACGTTTTTATAGTTAATAATAGAACAAAGAAATAAAAATTTATTTAAACACAAACCTACACGTTCCTACTCCGGTCATAAATTCATTTATTTTAGAACCTGAAGCAGTATATATATACGTCATGCTATTAGTAATAAAACCATTTACATTGGCAGTAAACAGCTTGTCGCTTGATGGTTGAAGCGCCAAACCATAAAACCCTACTCCACTACAAACAGGCGATGTTGATACTTGAAAATCAGTTGCATTAACAGCATAAATATAGGTTGGCACTTCGGCTGTTTGTCCGCCCACTATGCCATCAGCCTGAATAAAATAAACAGTACCTCTATCGGCCGAAAGAGCCAAATCTCCTTCAAACGACAACTTAGGTTCCGTTAATTGTGCGGTAATTTCGAGCGTAGCTGCATTCACTATCAAAAAACCGGCTGTATTAGTATATGAGCCCAACGAAACCCACACCTGCTTATTTTTATCCAACACCAATTGTTGCGCTTCTGCCCCAATAAACGAAGATGAAATATGTTTTATCAAAGTATCTGTTGTAGTATTAAACACATCTATCCCATTGCCCGAGGCTACAAAAAGAGTATCTCCACACAAAAGCATTCCTTCGGGTTGCCCGTTTGTAGGCATACTTGCCACTACCGTTTTTGTTGGTATATCTATTTTAGATATATGTTGAGGTAAAATAACTGCGCCTGTTTGTTTATTGGTTTTATTCCAACAAGAAACATACGCACAATTTCCTTTCACTACCGCATAACGCGGAACTCCAATTGTACTTATCGGCTCACATACTTCTTTTAGGGTAGTACTATGTAAAAAAACCAACTTATCGGAGTTATTACACATAAGTAATAATAAATCATTGTGCAAAACAGCCGATTCTATAATGGCTCCTAACTTTCGTCCGTTAGCTTTGGTATATACCTCTTGTTCTACAACACCTGTATTTTCGTTATACAACGCTATACTCCCATTCGATTCTGAATAATTACCCATATTAACAAGTACACAAGTATAGTCGTAGTTCTTATCTGTAGGTGTTGGTTCGTCGGTATCGCATGCTATTAAAGCAAACACTAAAAAAGCAAGTAAACTAATTTTTTTTATTGTATTTTGATGCATTATCTTCTTTTTTAAAATTTATACTGTAAACCGGCACTCCAATTTTGCAAAGGCATTGCTTTGTAAGGCACAGTTTGATAAGTAACTCCAAATAAGTTATTCCCTTTAACCGAAAAAGCTAATAACTGATTTTTTTTAAGCTTCAAGTTATACCCCGCCGAACAATTAAACAACACATATGCATGCATACTTTCAAACACATTAGAGGTAGTTCTTTCGCCTACATAATGAGCGTTTACAGCAGCAAAAAAACGGTTGTAATCAACTTGAAACAACCCCATCGCCGTATGTTCGGGCAAAAGGGGCATCTGCCTTCCTTTAAATGGCGTCATTTCAGTAAATCCTTCTAAAACAAATGTTTGCGTAAACGCATAATTCACTAACAAACTAATTTTAAACCTTTGTAAGGAATAAGTTTGTTTTAAATGGATATCCAAGCCTTTTGCTTCTACCTCATCTACATTTTGAGGTTTCCAAATATCTCCTCGTGGCATCCACATTATCCAATTTTTTACACGGTTATAATACACCGACACGTTTGTTTGAAAATTATAACCATTATTGGTATAACCATAATTTAGCCCTAGTTCATTATTTAATCCATCTTCCGGCTGCAAATAACGATTATCTAATCCACCCCAATAACGGTCGTTTAGTGTAGGCACTTTATAACTGCGTGAAATATTATAACGCACATGCATCCTGCTATTTTCAAGTTGTAAAAGACGTGCTTCTACACCCGCCGAAGGAGTAAATGGCACCGCAATATCAGTAACCAAAGCCTGACGCAAATTACAGGTAATTTTCCATGCCGAGTTCGGTTGCCAACGAGAAAGCGCATACACATCGCCTCTAAACTCCTTAATACCTTTGTTGAACGAATACACCTGAGGCACAATATATTGACCTGAAAACCCTGTTTTTAAAGAATAGTTGCGCCAATTTTTACTGCCATCGGCCGAAACAAACAGCTGTTGCGATGCAATTACATCCTCTATATTAAGCTGATAATCTTTTATATAAGCTAAAGAAGACTCCCAATTAAAGCTCGATTTTCGGGTAAATTTTACTAACAGAAGGGTATTTCTATTACTTATATTATCATACAAGGCGGTATCCAAATTATTTTGAATAGAGGGTTGAATTTCCCTATAAAAATAGGTATGCCAAGCACTAAAGGTCAACTCATTTTTTGGCGATAGCTTTACAGCAAAATCCTGCAAAAAACCGTAACGATAAAAAGAGGCATTTTGTTGTTGTTGAGTACTGATACCCGAAAAACTAGCCTGTTTAATAGTAAAATCATTGGCACATTGATTATACATGAGCATCGTTTTCGACTGAATTTTTTCGGTTCCTCCGTGTAATTTTATTCCCGAAAAAGTATAGTCGTAACTACCTACAGTCTGCTGTATCTCGCCATGAAAAGATTTTTTGTAATCGTGTTCGGTACCAAGTATTATAGAACCGCCAATAGCTCCATTGCCATATAACGAACTTTCGCCTCCGGGGTGCAAGGCAACTTTATCAAAAAAGAACAACGGCAATTGCGAAAAATCAACCTGCCCCATTGTAAGCGGATTAATTGTCAACCCATTCCAACTTACTGTAGTGTGCGAAGAAGCTGTTCCCCTAATTGAGATAGTAGATAACATGCCGTTACCGCTTTCTTTGATAAAAACTGCGCTGTTTTGAAGCAAGTAGTCTGAAAGATTGCTATGTTGCAGTTGCGATAAAACAGAACTATCGGCTATCTGAATAGCTGTACCAACACTAAATAGCGATTGTGAAAAAGTTTGATCTACTTTTTTATCAATCAACTGAAAGTCTTTTAGTTGGATGTTTTTTATACGATCTGTTTGCGAAAAACAAACCTGATTTATAAAGATAAATGCACACAATAAAAAAGCATACTCCTTAAAAAAAGCAGCCTGTTTTTTTTCAAAAAATAAATATACATAACGGAACTTTTCCATTAAACTTTTTCTCCCGAAAGTTTTAGGTAAATAGGGTATTGATTCGGCAGGTTTTCTGACTTATCTTTTACTTTTGCATCCTTCCCATCCCAAATACTATCGGAACAGTGGTTTATAACAAAAAACCTTTTAAAAAAAGGAAAAGATTTACAGCAGCGGGTACTGTCCTCGATTTTAACGAGGTTCCCTTATCCGTAAAAACACAGCACAAATATACAGTTTTTTTGGTTAAAACTTCACTTCTGCATATTTTAACACAAAAAGTTAACCCTCAGCACTATAAAATCATAAATAATAATTATCTTTGCACCCCTATTTAAAAACAATATAATGTCTAACCTACTAAGTGATTAGTGAAATTTTAAAAAATGACAAACAAAAACGAAGACATCAACCAAGATGTAACCATGGAGGAAACAGCTGAAAAAGCGGCTGCAAAAAAAGCTCCGGCAAAAAAAACAGTCGAAGAAAACAACGAAACTTCAGACGCACCTGTAGCAGAAGAAACAATGGAGGTTATTGAAGAAGCTCCTTCTGCCGAAAAAGAAACAAAAAAGAAATCTGAGAAAAAAGAACCGGCAGCTCCTGCTGTTCAAGAAGAATTTGACTGGGATGCCTATGAAAAAGGACTTAACAAAGGCATTGACAGAGAAAAATTAATTCAAACGTACGACGAAACGCTCAACTTCGTAAAAGACCGTGAGGTAGTTGAAGGTACAGTTATTACAATGAACAAAAGAGAAGTAGTTGTAAATATCGGCTTCAAATCTGACGGTGTAATACCAATGAGCGAATTTCGCTACAACCCCGACATTAAAGTTGGCGATAAAGTAGAAGTATTTATTGAAAGCCAAGAAGATAAAAAGGGGCAACTTATCCTTTCACACAAACAAGCTCGCGCAACCCGTTCATGGGACCGTGTAAATGCTGCACTTGAAAACGACGAAATTATCAAAGGATTTATTAAATGCCGCACTAAAGGTGGTATGATTGTAGATGTATTTGGTATTGAAGCATTCCTTCCGGGCTCTCAAATTGATGTTAAACCAATTCGTGACTACGACATTTTTGTAAACAAAACAATGGAATTTAAAGTGGTAAAAATTAACCACGAATTCAAAAACGTAGTAGTTTCTCACAAAGCACTTATCGAAGCAGAATTGGAAGCTCAAAAGAAAGACATCATTTCTAAATTAGAAAAAGGACAAGTACTTGAAGGTACTGTTAAAAATATTACCTCTTACGGAGTATTTATCGACCTTGGTGGTGTTGATGGACTTATCCACATTACCGACCTTTCATGGGGACGAGTAACTCACCCGGAAGAAATTGTAACTTTAGACCAAAAATTAAATGTAGTTATTCTTGATTTTGACGACGAGAAAAAACGTATTGCATTAGGTTTAAAACAACTTTCAGCTCACCCTTGGGATGCATTGGATGCAAACCTTAACGTAGGCGACAAAGTAAAAGGTAAAGTGGTTGTTATGGCGGACTATGGTGCATTTGTTGAAATTGCTCCTGCCGTTGAAGGACTTATACACGTATCTGAAATGTCGTGGTCGCAACACTTACGTTCAGCTCAAGACTTTATGAAAGTAGGCGACGAAGTGGAAGCTGTAATTCTAACACTCGACCGTAACGAACGCAAAATGTCTCTTGGTATCAAACAATTAAAATCTGATCCTTGGGAAGGAATTGAAGCAAAATATGCTATCGGTTCTAAACACAGCGCTAAAGTACGTAACTTTACCAACTTTGGTGTTTTTGTTGAAATAGAAGAAGGTGTAGACGGGTTAATCCATATCAGCGATTTATCATGGACTAAAAAAGTAAAACACCCTTCTGAATTTACTCAAATTGGTGCCGATATCGATGTAACTGTATTGGAAATTGATAAAGACAACCGTCGTTTAAGCCTTGGTCACAAACAATTGGAAGAAAACCCTTGGGATGTTTTTGAAACCCTATTCACAGTTAATTCTATTCATGACGGCACCATTGTAGAAATGCAAGACAGAGGAGCCGTTATTTCTTTACCTTACGGTGTAGATGGTTTTGCTACCCCTAAACATTTGGTAAAAGAAGACGGTTCGCAAGCTAAATTAGACGAAAAATTACAATTTAAAGTAATAGAGTTTAATAAAGATGCAAAACGCATTATCTTATCTCACAGCCGCATTCATGAAGATGCTCAAAAAGCAGAAAAAGGTGAAAACACGGATGAACCGGTAAAAAAATCGACTGCTAAAAAAGCAAAAAAAGAAGAAAGTACGTCAACAATGGAAAAAACAACATTAGGAGACTTACAATCGCTTGTTGATTTAAAAGACCAAATGAATAATGCTGCTGAAAAAGCAAAAAAAGCAAGCAAAAAAGAAGCTGAAGCTGTAACTGAAGAAGCTAAACCTAAAAAGGAAAAAACTTCGAAAAAAGCAGTAGAAAAAGAAGCTGACACTGAAGAAAAAACAGAAAAACCTGCAAAAACTTCGAAAAAAGCTGCCGAAAAAAAAGAAACAAAGGAATAACAAAGACTTAATTTGTTAACAACAGTAATAAAAATAGTAGCAAAAAAGCTGCTATTTTTATTTGTAAAAATCCTTTTTTTTCTATATGTTTGCAATGTTTTAATAAAAAAATATGCTTTTTAACATTTAAAATTATAAAAAAAAAACAATTATGAAAAGAAAACTTTTGTTAGTAGTTGCTGCTGCAACATTGATTAGCAGCTCTTTTGCACAAACATCTGAGCTTGCAAAATGGTCAGTAGGCTTAAAAGGTGGCTTAAATTCTGTTAGAGGAGCTCAATATTCAAGCTCTCCATTTGATAGACCATTTAACTTAGCTGCAGGTCTGTTTGTAGAAAGAAGCATTAATCCTTTTTTTGGATTAGGTTTAGATTATATGTACATGGGTAATAACATTGATGGAGTAACCGGATTTACAGTTGCTCAATCTTCAACTATTCATGACATTCAAGCAACAACCTCTATCAACCTTTCAAATTTAGTAGCTAAATATAGAAGCATCAAAAAACAAAAATTCAATACTTATTTCGTTTATGGAATTGGAACAGGCATCTGGACAGGTAATGTAAAACCTAGTGGTTCTGAAATCACATTAGCTTCTAGCTTTGGTGTTAATTTCACATACAATGTTTCTAAAAGTCTTGAATTAGGTTTAGAAACAAAATACCAATGGCATTCAGAAGCTCAAAGCTTAAACCTAGGTTCAAAAGATTTCTATGTAGTTGACCTTAACTTACGCTATAAATTTAAAGGCGTTAGCAATACAAGAAACATCAGCTTAACCGATTTCGAAAAAATGAACTCTCGTAGAGAAGGAACTCAAGAAGCTATTGACAGACTTCAATATGAATTAGCTCGTCAAGCTGAATCTATCAAAAAACTAGAAGCTAGAGAAAGCTCTGACAGCATTGATGGTGTTGCTATTAAAGATATCATCATGGGTCAACAATACCAAATGGATCAACTTACAAAACAACTTACAAAAACTCGTAAAGATCTTTACAGACACCTTAACGCTACAGATCCTAACTACTTAACCGGCGACAGTACTCAATATGACTTGACTACTTGCGATGGTTTCAAAACAGGTTCTTACGTATTAACTCCAAAAGCACATATTATTCTTGACACCATTGCATCTCAATTAAAAGAAAATACTGCTTGGACTGTAAAAATTAAAGGTCATACCGATAATGTAGGTTCAGATGCTATTAACCAACGTCTTTCTTTAAAAAGAGCTGAGGCAGTTAAAACTTATTTGGTTAAAAAATCAATCGAAGCAAAAAGAATTTCTACTGAAGGATTAGCTGCTACTAAACCTATCGTATGTAACGATGACGAAGCAAGTAGAGCTAAAAACCGTCGTGTTGAAATTATCGTAAACAAATAAAAGATTTATTTCAATATTGAAAAAGGACTACTTCAGTAGTCCTTTTTTTGTATAGTTCAATTGTTTACCTCGTAGATTAAAAAAGAGATAGTCTCACTTAAAGTGAGACTATCTCTTTCTAATTCTAACGGTTGCCACTATGGCATCGTGGGGCGCAACCGATGAGGATGCGCTCAACTAAAAACTGCCCTGCACTCCGATGTGCTATGCGGTTGTTATAGCTCGTTTTTTTATCAGAAATATGTTTTTACTGCAAACTCGAACTGATTGATGAAAATCTCTTTAAAACTGGAGATGTTGTTTTGTTCGTAAAATAGCAACATTGCTTTTTTATATTCAATTGAGTCAACAGTTCTAAAAGAAATAGGACAATAATTGTTATTCATTAAGATAGCATTACTAACTATCCTTGCAGTTCTTTTATTTCCATCCATGAATGGTTGTATATATAAAATAAGAACCAATGCTAACAAAGCTTTTTCGAATACATTTACTTTTTTGTTAATCAATTCACAAGTATCTGTTAAAGCTTCTAAGATTTGGAATTCATTATCAAGTGGTTTGTAGTTTGTTCCGGAAATACCAACACGTTTCTTTCTGAGATTTCTTTCTACAGCCAATTCTTTTATTAGTATGCTATGAATATCTTCTATTTTTGAAACAGAAAGTGAATGTAAATAATCAGGATTCTCTATTATGAAGTTTAAGGCATCTTTATGATTTAGAAGCATAATAGCTTCTTCTTTGGTTTTTCCTGAAGCAGTTTCCATATCTTTAAGTAATCTTTCTGTTTCTAGAAGAGAATATGTATTTCCTTCTATTTGAGAAGATTTCCAACTTAAATCAATGGCAAGACGTTCAAGTTCTTTTTTGTATTCTGAGTCAGAGAGTTGTGAAATGTTTTTTTTATATGTGTTTTGAAGTTCAGTTAGTTTTTCTAGTTCTATATTTGTGAAAACTGTATGTTTGTTTAGAACTTCACGAATTATATTGAAATTGAAATCCTCTTTAATTTTTCTTTCATCAATTTCTTTTTCATAATATCTCTCAATATCAATAGGCTCTACTAATTCGTAAGCAGAAGAAATTACATATTTTGTGCTTTTCCCTTTTCCTTTTGTTTCAATTAGATTTTCCGCAATTAATTGTAGTAATATTCTTTTAATTGTGGCATAGCTTATTGAGATTGATATTCCGTCAAAAATTTCTTTAGAAGAACTTTCTCCTTTATTTTTGATGAATTCAATTATCTCAGATTCTCTTTTTTCAATCATATTTCATTTCTTTAAGCTCATAAAGATATAAAATAAAGCTCAAAAAATAATATAAATGAGCCGAAAGGTTTTTTAAAATGAGCTATAACTATCTGATATATAAAAGAGAGAGGCAAAAACCTCTCTCTCCAATTCCCTTTAGGGCTTATTGTTAGCCTTTATTTCAACAAAGCAATATCCAACACCTCTTTAATATCGGATACATAATGAAATTGTAAACCTTTAATATAACTGTCTTTTATTTCTTCAATGTTCTTTTTATTTTCTTTGCAAAGAATAATTTCTTTAATCCCTGCTCTTTTTGCAGCAAGGATTTTTTCTTTAATTCCTCCTACCGGCAACACTTTTCCACGCAAGGTAATTTCGCCTGTCATAGCTAATTCCTTTTTCACTTTTCGTTTAGCAAAACTCGAAGCCAATGAAGTTACCATTGCAACACCGGCCGATGGTCCGTCTTTAGGTATTGCACCTTCGGGTACATGCACATGCACATTCCAATTTTCAAAAACACTATCGTCAATTTTTAAAAGCGAAGCATGCGATTTTAAGTATTCTAAGGCCAACATAGCCGACTCTTTCATCACATCGCCCAAATTACCTGTTAGTGTTAATTTCTCTCCTTTCCCTTTACTTAAACTAGATTCAATATATAAAATCTCTCCACCAACAGCAGTCCATGCTAATCCGGTAACAACGCCATAATAATCGTTGCCTTGATATTTCTCACTGTTATATTCTACAGCTCCTAAGTACTCCTGTAAGTTATCGCCGGTAATTTCAGATATAAAGTGTTCATCAATAGCAATTTTACGAGCAACTTTACGTAAAATTTTTGCAATCTTTCTATCCAATTCACGAACACCCGATTCTCTTGTATAAGAACTAACTATTTCTTTCATGGTTGATTTAGAAATAGTAACATGATCCTTTTTAACACCATGATTATCTAACTGTTTAGGCCATAAATGGCGCATTGCAATTTCCACCTTTTCTTCTAAAATATAGCCGCTTACCTCAATTAATTCCATTCTATCTAATAAAGGTGGTGGTATTGTATTAAGGTTATTTGCTGTAGCAATAAATAGTACGTTAGATAAATCAAAATCGATATCTAAAAAATTATCGTGGAAATTGCTGTTTTGTTCGGGGTCTAATACTTCCAATAATGCTGATGAAGGGTCTCCTTTGTAATCTGAATTTACTTTGTCTATTTCATCTAAAATAAATACAGGGTTTGACGAACCTGACTTAATAATGTTTTGCACAATACGTCCGGGCATTGCTCCAATATAGGTACGTCTATGTCCTCTAATTTCAGCCTCATCATGCAAACCACCCAACGACATTCTAATATACTTTCTATTTAATGTGTCGGCAATAGATCTCCCCAACGAAGTTTTACCAACACCCGGAGGGCCATACAAACAAATTATGGGCGATTTCATATCGCCTTTGAGTTTTAACACCGCTAAATGCTCAAGAATACGTTCTTTCACTTTTTCCATACCAAAATGGTCTTTATCTAAGACTTTTTGCGCACGTACTAAATTAAAATTATCTTTCGTAAACTCTCCCCATGGTATATTAAGTATGGTATCTACATAATTACTTTGTAATCCATAATCGGGAGAGTGCGAATGCATTCTTTCTAATTTTGATAATTCTTTCTCGAATATTTTTTTTACAGTATCGTTCCATTTCTTTTTCTTGGCTCGTTCTTGCAACTCAACTATTTCTTGCTGTTTAGAGTCTCCTCCTAATTCATCTTGAATAGTTTTCATTTGTTGGTGCAAAAAATACTCCCGTTGCTGTTGTTCTATATCCTCGCGGGCTTTTGCCTGAATAGATACTTTTATTTCAAGCAATTGAGATTCTTTATTTAAAAGTTCCAATAATTGGTAGCCTCTTTCCTGCAAATCATCAATTTCTAACAAGTGTTGTTTATCCAATACTTTCAAACCAAAATTTCCACAAATGTAGTTTATCAAACTAACCGGATTTTCTATATTTTTAATAGCAAAAGATATTTCTTGAGGAATAGAACCTGAGTTTTTAATTATCTTAATGGCTAACTCTTTTATAGCCTCAATTAACGCAACAAAAACACGATCATCTTCAGGAGGAACAATTTCATTCTCTAAAATTACCTTCCCTCTAATATATGGTTCCGACTCGACTAACTCTTTTAACAACAATCGTTTTTTACCTTCTAATATAACAGTTGTTGAGCCATCGGGCATTTCTAAAATTCTAACAATTTTAGCAACTGTTCCATTTGAATATAAATCCTTGTAAGCAGGATTATCAACTTTCATATCTTTCTGGGTACAAACCCCAAGCACACCATTCTGATTATAAACCTCACGCACTAAACGCAATGATTTATTGCGAGCAACACTAACAGGCATCACAACACCCGGAAACAAAACCATATTTCTGAGTGGAAGTATTGGTAACGAATCTCCTTCTTTTCCCTCGAAATTGAATATTTCTTCTCCATCTGAAATTAAGGGTATAAATTCCGATTGTTCTAATTCATTATCCTCCGAAAATAATTGTTCAATTTTTATATTCATGTCCTGTTATATATAAGTAGTATGACAAATCTGTTTAAATATAGGAATAAAAGACAAAATGTCAGCGAATAAGCTGCTTAATTAGATAAACTAAAAAAACACATAATTCACAACATTCTATCTATTAGCCACATAGATTAAATAATGGATTTATAAAAATAAAGGTGACTATTGTAATCAATAGATATGCCAAAAAAAATCCGCCTTTTAATCAATAAAAGGCGGAAAAGATAATAAAAAGTAATTATTGGTTATTTGGCATTTTTCACTAAACGTATACCTACATAATTAAACTTTAATTCCGGTGGCGTACCTAATCGATTAGAAGAACGAGCTGATTTTGAAATTTGCGCCCAACTTCCTCCTCTACGACAACGCTCTATACCTTGTTCAACTCCATGAGGGTTTGTAACAGCTTCGGGACTGTAAGAATTTGAATACCAATCCCAACACCATTCCCATACATTTCCACTCATATCATAAATTCCCAATTCGTTAGGAACTTTCAATCCGGTTGGATGCGACATACTCATACTATTTTCTTTGTAGAAACCTACTTCATCAATAGCATTGCTACCGGAATAAATATATCCTTTTGATTCTTTTCCTCCTCTAGAGGCATATTCCCATTCGGCTTCGGTTGGAAGTCTGTATCCATTTGCACTCCAATCGCATGTTGCTCTATTGTTTCTTCCAATTGTATAAGCAGGTTTTAAACCTTCTTTTTCAGAAAGTTTATTACAAAACTCTATGGCATCAAACCAACTTATATTTTCAACCGGTTTCATATCACCTTTAAAAGTGCTCGGGTTAGATCCCATTACAGCTTTCCATTCTGCTTGAGTTACTTCAAAAGTACTTATATAAAAATCGCTTAATGTAACTTGGTGTACCGGAAGTTCATCTTCAAAGCCATCTTGTTCAAAGGTATTTCCCATTTTAAAAGTACCTCCCGTAACTAAAACAAACTCCATGTTAGCACTGGTAGTAATTATATTATCACCTCCTGCTGAAACGGGTAAAAGCACAAACACAGATAAAATTGCGGCAAGAACTTGTTTTAAATTAGTTAATCTCCAAGCCTTGAAAATCAATAAATTTACGTTCTTTTTCATATGATATAGATTTTTATAAATGATTAAACACTAAAATTATCTAATAGAGATAATTTTTAAAAGAGAGCAATAAAAATATACTACCAATTTAAAGAGGCGTATATTAAAATCATGTTAGTAATCACAAACAACAGTATAACTGCCATTGTGGTGCTAAATAAATTTTTTTTACTTGTTTTCATACCTGTAATTTTTTAATTTTTACTTGTTCAAAACAACAAAAGTTTAACTTTTTATAGTTTTAAATCTTGTACAAAGATACAATAAATATGTTTTACAACATAATTTTATAACATGTTTTTTACTTAAAATATAAAAAAAACAACTCTCAATTGAATGAAAGTTGCTATTTATAGGTAATTTAGATATTAAAAAAAGTTATGAACAACTAATATGCCGCCTTAAATTGTTGTAAAAAACGCACATCGTTCTCTGAAAACATACGTAAATCTTTTACCTGATATTTTAAATTAGTAATACGTTCAACGCCCATCCCAAAGGCATAACCTGTGTATTCTGAACTATCAATACCACATTCGTTTAACACATTGGGGTCAACCATACCGCAACCCAAAATTTCTACCCAACCGGTATGTTTACAAAACGGACAACCTTTACCGCCACATAAATTACACGAAATATCCATCTCGGCAGATGGTTCTGTAAAAGGGAAATAGGAAGGACGTAAACGTATTTGCGTATGTTCGCCAAACATTTCTTTGGCAAAATACAACAAGGCTTGTTTTAAATCGGCAAAAGAAACCTGCTTATCAATATACAAACCCTCTACTTGGTGAAAAAAACAGTGTGCACGATACGAAATAGCCTCGTTACGATACACACGACCCGGACAAAGCACACGTATAGGCGGTTTTTGCGAAGTCATTACCCGCGATTGTACGGACGAAGTGTGTGTACGTAGCAACACATCAGGATGTTGTTCTATAAAAAAAGTATCTTGCATATCGCGAGCAGGATGCTCCGGTGCAAAATTTAACGCACCAAACACATGCCAATCATCTTCAATTTCGGGTCCTTCGGCAATAGTAAAGCCTATACGAGAAAAAATATCGATTATTTCATTTTTTACAATAGACAAGGGATGTCTTGTTCCTAAAGCTATGGGGTCGGCAGTTCGAGTAAGATCCATCCCTTTCTCCACAACTTGAGCACTTTCTAAAGCTTCCTTTAAATCGTTGATTTTATTTTGTGCTTTATCGCGCAATACATTTAACAACTGACCTATTTCTCGTTTTTGCTCGTTTGGTACATTTCTAAAATCGTTGAAAAGAGCAGTTATTTCGCCTTTTTTACTTAGGTATTGGATACGAAGCGCCTCTAATTCATCCGATCCGTTTGCAGTAAACGTATCTATTTTTTGGCTAAGAAACTTAATTTTGTCTTGCATTTTTATCTATCTATAATAAGAGCACAAAAATAACAAAAATACGGTAAAAGACAGCTCCTAGTAAAAAATGATTTTTCTATTAAAGAAATAATTATTACTAAATCTGCAAAATAAAAAGCCCTTCAAAACAACTAAACAAAGAAAAACATAACTTTGCAACTTTGTAAGGCAACTTTTATGAATGGGAAAAACTGTTTGCATTTTTTATCGGAACTAACCAACAACAATAATCGGGATTGGTTTGCACAAAATAAAAATGCGTATCAACAAGCATTAACTGATTTTGAAGAAATAGTCAATTATTTAATTGTTCACACCGCAGCATTCGACCAAGAAATTTCGGGACTACAAGCCAAAGATTGTATATTTCGTATTTACCGCGATGTGCGGTTTTCGCACGATAAATCTCCATACAAAAATCACCTTGGGGCATACATATCTGTTGGAGGCAGAAAAAGCCTTCGTGCGGGCTACTATATTCATTTTGAGCCGGGAGGATGCTTATTAAGTGGTGGTATATATTGCCCTCAACCGGATATTCTGAAAGCTTTACGAAAAGCAGTATATGACAATATAGACGAATACAAAGCAATCGTTGAAAAACCCTCTTTTAAAAGTATTTTTTGCGAAGTAGAAGAAAAATTAAAAACTATACCTCGAGGATTTCCATCAGATTTTCCTGAAGGAGATTATCTGAAAAACAAACATTATGCATTTACGCATAGGGTAAACGATATATTTTTTGAATCGGACGATTGTATGAACAAAACTATTGCCCTATTTAAACAACTGCACCCTATTAACCAATTTTTAAACTATACGGTAGACGAAGTTTTAAACGATTAATAAATTAAATACAACCGCATGATTTTAGATTCATTACAAAATTCGAAGATGTACGAAGGCTTACATCCAAAATTCAAACAAGCCTTTGATTATATTAAAACAACCGATTTTTCGAAACAAGAAATTGGTAAAGTAGAACTCGATGGAAAAAATTTAATTGTAATTTTTGCCGAAGGAATAGGAAAAACAATGGATGAAGCCAAAATGGAAACACATGAGCAATACATCGACATCCAAGTGCCATACACATCTGTAGAAACAATGGGCTATATTCCCACTGTTGATTTAAAAAATCCAACCGTGGCATACAATGCTGAAAAAGATATTGCTTTCTTTTCTGATAAAGCCACAGCATTTATTACTGTACATCCCGGACAGTTTGCCATATTCTTTCCCGAAGACGGTCATCAACCTGCAATAGGCGATGGTCCTTTTAGAAAAATAATTGTAAAGGTAAAAGTGTAATCAATTGATAATTAATGATTAACAATTAACAATTAAACGGACATTCAATTTTGTCCGTTTTTTTGTTTGTGTTCATTTGTGTTTTTTGTGTAATTTGTGTTCTATTCTTAAAAATTCCCATTATCTTACACTTTCATTTATAAACCAAAAAAGCTCCACCATGGGAAAATTAAACATTGTAGAAAATGATGCGTATTTAAAGCCTTTTGAGGCTGCGATTGAAGGGCGTTACAACTATGCCGTACAGAGAGAAAAAGAGCTTATTGGTTCAGCAAAAAGCTTGGCCGATTTTGCTACCGGCTACCTTTATTTCGGCTTACACCGAACAGATAAAGGCTGGGTTTTTAGAGAATATGCGCCTAATGCAACGGAAATTTACTTAATTGGCGACTTTAATAACTGGCAACAAGGGCCTGAATACCAACTGCAAAACACAGGAAATGGCGTATGGGAAATTAAACTCCCTCTTAAAGCTATTCGACATGGCGATTTATACAAGCTAATGATGCACTGGCATGGTAACTTTGCCGAAAGAATACCTGCATGGACCCGCCGTGTAGTACAAGATGATTTTACGAAAATATTCAGCGCTCAAGCTTGGGCTCCCGAAAAAGAATTTGTATTTAAAAATACAAAATTTAAACCCAACAAATCTCCTCTACTCATCTACGAATGCCATATCGGCATGTCGGGCGAAGAAGAAAAGGTATCCACCTATATCGAATTTAAGCAACAAATTTTACCACGCATTGCTAAAGCCGGATACAACTGTATTCAAATTATGGCAATACAAGAACATCCTTATTATGGATCGTTTGGTTACCATGTATCTAACTTTTTTGCGGCATCCTCCCGCTTTGGTACTCCCGAAGAATTAAAAGAGCTCATCGACGAAGCCCACGGTTTAGGTATTGCTGTTATTATGGACTTAGTTCACTCGCATGCAGTAAAAAACACCAAAGAAGGCTTAGGCCTATTTGACGGGAGCAAACATCTGTATTTTCACGAAGGAGCACGCAGAGAACACGTTGCATGGGATTCTCTTTGTTTTGATTACAACAAAGATAATGTGCTACATTTTTTATTATCCAACTGCAAATTTTGGTTAGACGAATATAAGTTTGATGGGTTCCGCTTTGATGGTGTTACCTCAATGCTTTATAACAGTCACGGACTGAATGAAGATTTTAACGGATACGATTCATATTACAACGGTAATCAGGATGGCGATGCTATTTGTTACCTTACCTTAGCCAATAAACTGATTCATCAAGTGAACCCAAGTGCCATTACCATTGCCGAAGAAATGAGTGGTATGCCGGGCATAGCTGCAAAATTTGAAGATGGAGGCGTTGGTTTTGATTATCGCCTAGCCATGGGGATACCCGATTTTTGGATTAAAACAATTAAAGAACAAGAAGACCAACACTGGCAAGTAGGTCATATTTTATATGAACTCACGAATCGACGTAGAGAAGAAAAGATGATAAGTTACGCCGAAAGTCACGACCAAGCATTGGTAGGCGATAAAACTATCATTTTCCGTTTAATTGATAAAGACATGTATTGGCATATGTCCAAAATTGAAGGAGGAACAACCTATGCTGTTGATAGAGGATTAGCTTTACACAAAATGATTCGTTTAATTACAGCCTCAACGATTAATGGAGGTTACCTCAACTTTATGGGAAATGAATTCGGACATCCTGAATGGATTGATTTTCCGCGCGAAGGAAATGGATGGAGTTACAAACACGCACGCCGTCAGTGGCATTTGGTTGACGACCACGACTTAAAATATCATTGGTTAGGCGATTTTGATAGAGAAATGATAGAATTGATAAAAGACGTAAAAGGAATAGAAAATGCGGACATTGTGCATTTGTGGGATAAACAAGACGACCAAGTTCTGGCATATCAGCGAAAAGATTTGTTGTTTATATTCAATTTTAATCCAACTCAATCATTTACCGACTATGGTGTGTTAGTTCCAAAAGGAGCTTATAAAGCGGTTTTAAATACCGATTCTAAAGACTTTGGTGGTTTTGGATTAGCTGACGACAGTATCGTGCATTTTAGCCAAAAAAGCCACGAAAAAACAAAAGATTGGTTGTATTTGTATTTACCGGCTCGATCAGCAGTAGTATTGCGTAAACAGAAATAAAATAATTAACCGAAAAAAGATGGAGTTAGAAGAGTTGTTAATGGATTATAAATATTTACCGCAAAGCACGCAAAGATTTTCGCAAAGTACACTAAAAAAAATAATAACAAATGCTTTGCGAACCTTGCGTTTCCATTGCGCTCCTTGCGGTAAAAAATAAGTTTAAAATATATCGGATATTTAGTAGTTTTATAAACATGAAAAAAATCATTTTACTCATTTCACTTTTGATAATTGTTTATAATCTATCTGCACAAACAATAGAAAACAGAAATCACTCTACGGAAGCTTATGTAAAAAGTACTGGAACCATTGAAAACAGCCATCACTCTACAATAGCTTATTTAAAAGATAATGGAACTATTGAAAATGCGCATCACAGCACCATCGGTTACATCAAATCGAACGGAACTATAGAAAACAAACACCATTCAACCGTTGGATACATAAAAGAAAACGGAACAGTAGAAGACAAACACCATAGCACTATAGGGTACATAAAAAATAATGGAGCGGTAGAAAACAAGCATCACAGTACTATTGGCTATGCAAAAAATGTAGATACGAAGTGGGCTGCGGTACAATTTTTCTTTTTAAACCAATTATTACAAGAATAAGCATGAATGATTGGCAAGAAATACAGGTTTTTGTATATCCGCAAGATGCCTATTTGGCAAAAGCTTTATTAGAATCTGAAGACATAGAAGTGTTTCTACAAGATGAAATGACCATACAAGTATTCAACTTTTACTCCAATGCTTTAGGTGGTGTAAAGATGTTGGTACCAACGAACAAAGCTGATAAAGCAAAAGAACTGCTTAAAAAAAGTGGTTATTTAAAGAATGACTAAAAGTTTTGGTTACACAGATTGATACAACAATCTGTGTAACTAAAAAACTTGCTACTCAATATTTTTTCTGACCATTTTTAAAAAGGCTTCCATTTTTACTGAATCTTTCGATTCGATAATTACCAACAGTTCAGCTAATTGTTCGCGAATTTTAGTTACTTGTTGGGAGGTAAAAGGATTGAATAAAATTTCGGACAATAAATAATCGTCTTCCGATAATAAGCCTTTGGCTATTTCCATGTGTTTTCTAAAAGTAGTACCGGGTGCTTCTTGCTTTTTCATTACCGAAGCAAAAACCAAGGTTGATGCAAACGGAATAGACAAAGAGTAGGCAATGGTTTCATCGTGCTCCAAAAAACTGTATTCAAAAATATTAAGTTTTAATGAAGCATAGTATTGGCGAAAAAAATCTTTTCCTTCTTCGTCCGATTCAGTTATTATAATTGCGTTATGAGAACTTAAATCATTTAAGTTGGCAAAGGTGGGTCCAAACATTGGGTGTGTTGATACATAACGCATACCTACCGACTTATAATACGCCGGTAATTCTGTTTTTACCGAAGCAATATCTGAAAGAATACAGGTTTTGGGCAGATAAGGTATCACCCTCTCAAACACCTCCACCGTAAATTTCAAGGTAGAACAATTAATTAGTAATTCAGGTTCAAACTCAAGTATCTCATCGTATACATTGGGTAAAGACTCTAATTTTTTGGGGTTAGAAGGAAGCAACAACACATCGTGATTCAACGCCATCGTATCCCGAAAAAACGAACCCATTTTTCCTCCTCCTAAAATTATAACTTTCATAAATAGTTAATTTAAATTATTACTGTTTGTTAAGTAACTTATGTTATTATTTATTCATCACATCCATTTGTTTACGTATAGATTCTTCGTGAATAGCCGCTACCATTACACGCATAAACTCGGTACTCATGCCCAAACTTTCGCCCATAGCAACTCGTTTAGCTAAAATTTCGTCGTAACGGGTAGATTGTAAAATGGAAATATTGTGTTCTTTTTTGTACATACCTATTTCTTCAGAAACACGCATTCTACGAGCTAAGGCTTCCAGTATCTCTTTATCAATTTCATCAATCAACTTACGCAAATCAGTTAAACTTTCGGTAGATTGAGCCATATCGCGTAATACCAGTTTATTTAAAATTTCGTTTAACTGATGTGGTGTAACTTGCTGATCTTTGTCACTCCATGCTTCGTCGGGCTTACAATGAGTTTCAATAATTAATCCGTCAAACTGCAAATCCATAGCTTGTTGCGAGAGCGGTAAAATCAAATCTCGTTTTCCGCCAATATGACTAGGGTCGCACAAAAGTTGAATAGCAGGAATTCTTCTTTTAAGCTCGATAGGTAAATGCCATTGTGGCTGATTACGGTATACTTTTTTATCGTACGAACTAAACCCTCTATGTATAGCTCCTATACGACGCAAGCCCGCATTATAAATACGTTCAACGGCACCAATCCACAGTTCCAAATCAGGATTTACGGGGTTTTTTATCAGCACCGGAATATCCACTCCTTGTAATGCATCGGCAATTTCTTGTACTGCAAAAGGATTGGCAGTAGTACGAGCTCCAATCCACAGTACATCTACCCCATATTTGAGTGCTTCGTACACATGCTTTGCAGTGGCAACCTCGGTAGAGGTATACATGCCTGTTTCTTTTTTCACTTTTTTCAACCAAACCAATCCTTCGGTACCTACACCTTCAAACCCACCGGGTTTAGTGCGAGGTTTCCAAATTCCGGCTCTAAAAATCTGCACGCCTTGAGCAGCCAGCTCGCGTGCCGTTTGTAAGGTTTGTTCTTCTGTTTCGGCACTACAAGGCCCTGCAATTAATATGGGGCGCTTGTCTTCAACTCCTTCTAGGTTTAATTTTTCTAGTTTCATATATTTATTTATAATTTACAATCTTACTTTTTACATTTGCGAACCTTGCTACTCCTTTGCGTACTTTACGGTAAAATGTTCTAACCGCAATGAGCGCAAAAAATAGTTCATTTTCACATGGACTAATTAACTAATTGGCTAATTCTCGCTAAGGCTTCTTGTAATTTTTCTTCGGAAGC
>JAFGVL010000088.1 GCA_016938015.1 Paludibacteraceae bacterium | reverse complement strand
TAATCAACCCTTCTGAAAATGAAGATATCGATGTAGAACTAACGCTTTCTGCAGAAGAAGATGAAATAGCCGTTCACAATGAACACACACAACTTAATTTTGAGGATGAAGAGCTCGAAGCTGTCGAAAATAAACCCGATTTATTTGATTCCGAATCCCTTAAACCAGAACCCGAACCTTTTGCACAAAACAACCAACCAACATTTGTAGAAACGCCAAAGAACCAATCGGAAGTCGACCCTTTGTTCGACAAATACTATGGCGATACTAAAATTGAACAAAAGAAAAAAGCCGAAAACTTTGCTTCTATGACACAACAAATTGATGATGATCAGGTGGTGGAAGAACTCGAAAAGACACCGGCTTACAAACGTAGAACAAGCTCTGACGGACCTAAACCATTCAGTTTTAGTTAAGTCTTGTTGTTACTGTTATAAGTACAACGCTTACCTAATTAAATAGTACGCATTGAATGATAAAAACGAGTGATTTCTTTGCGTACTTTTTGTTTTAAATCTCGCATCCTATACTTAGTTAAGGTTGCTCTTAATGTATTCAATTATATATGAAAAAAACTAGTTTTCACAAACCTAAAACTTCTTTTAAACAAAATGCTCTCCGTGTAAAAGAGTCTATTGAGTTGATGGCATTTTTAAACATTCACTTTAGCGGTAAAAGCCGCACCGCAATTAAATCGATGCTCAGTAATAAATTGGTATGTGTTAACGGTAAACCTGTTAGTCGGTTTAACCATGTTTTACAAGTGGGCGATGCTGTTACGGTAAATAGCGGACAAATATCCTATGAGCTAAAACACCCTAAAGTAAAAATCGTTTTCGAAGATGATTACCTTATTGTTATTGAAAAATCTGAAGGGCTGCTAGCTGTTGCTACCGATGAGAAGAAAAACGAAACCACTGCTTTTAGTATATTGTCTAATTACTTAAAAAAGAAAGACCCTCGCAATCGGCTGTTTGTGGTACATCGTATCGATCGCGAAACATCCGGTTTAATTATGTATGCTAAAACTAAGGACGTGCAATTAAAACTGCAAGATGGTTGGCACCGGAATATCGACGAGCGTGTATACATTGCCATGGTAGAAGGATTGGTTGAAAAAGAAGAAGATACGATTGTGTCGTATTTGCGCGAAAGTCGTGCTTTTAAAATACACTCCAGCCAACAACAAACCGATGGAGTAGAAGCCATAACGCATTACCGTGTTATGCGTAAAAGTGCTCATTACTCTATGCTTAAAGTAGAACTCGAAACAGGGCGTAAAAACCAAATACGGGTACACATGCAAGAAATTGGTCATCCTATTATCGGCGATAAAAAATACGGTGCTAACATTTCTCCTATTGGCCGTATGGGTTTGCATGCCCGTGTGTTGGCTTTTAACCACCCTATTACCAAAGAACCCTTGCGTTTTGAAACGGCTATTCCTAAAAAATTTAATGGATTGATAATTTCGGATGTTGAAGAAAAAATTGTTGAGAAGCTAAGAGCTCCCGGAAATGTTACGAAAAAGAAATAAAAAATTGCAACTTTTTTCATTTTTCATTTTTTAATTAGATACCATTTTATTTTGTTTTATAAAAATAATTTGCATTCTTTGTAAAGAATTTTAAATTAATTAATTATGAAAAAGAAAATGCTACTTTTGTTAGGTGTTGTTTTTTTTATTTCTTGTAGTGATGATACTGAAGAAAGTTCAACAACTCCAGTTGCATCAAATATTATTGAGGTTACAGAGAATATTGATGCTCCAACAACTTGGTTGGAAGGTAAAGTGTATATAATTAAAAAGAATGATTTTTATGTAAATAACACTTTATCTATAGAACCGGGAACAATTATTAAGTTTCATCCAAGTTATTCTTATATGACTTTGGGAGGAACAGGAACTATTGTTGCTAACGGTACAGCAGATAAGCCAATAATTTTTACTTCTTATAAAGATGATGCTCATGGTGGAGATAGCAACGCTGATGCAGGAGCTACTTTACCTGCTAGAAAAGATTGGGCAAGAATAAGTACAAATGGGCTTAATGGATCTATTTTTAATTACTGTGAATTTTATTATGGAGGAAGTGGTTCTTATACAAGCACTTTGGAGATTTATGGGGGATATGCAACAGTAACTAATTGTACTTTTGCAAATAATGATGGAAGTGATGGTTCTATGCAATTTGGTGCTTTAGATGCAGGAGATGCAACTTCAGGAACTATAATTCAAAATAATGTTTTTTACAACAATATTCGCCCTTTAAGTATAAGTTCAGAATTTAATTTAGACAATTCAAATACTTTCCATAATCCTGCAAATACCTCTCTTAGGAATACTTTTAATTATATATATGTAGAAAGTATTAATGATATTAATTCAAATATATCTTGGTCGGAAACAGAGGTTCCCTATTTAATTAACGATGTAGATTTTTGGATAAATGGAACTTATACTTTAACCTTAGCGAATAATGTAGTATTGAAATTTACTCCAAGTTCTCAAATTGTTTGTAATAATGGTTCTTCAAATATTGTTAACTATAATGGAACTGGGGTTTATTTTACATCTATCAAAGATGATAGTGT
>JAFGVL010000087.1 GCA_016938015.1 Paludibacteraceae bacterium | reverse complement strand
CCCCTATTTTTTGCCGACCAACTACTACCTGGAAAAATTACTGCTCAAAAAAATGCTTCTATTGAAGGCTCTTTTAAAGGGTTTGAAGACCTTAGTATTGGATTAGGAGGCTTGTATCAAATTAAAAATGCTTCAACTGCGCTAGTTGCAATACAATTGCTACGTGAAAAAGGTATCGCTATTTCCGATAAAGCTATACACAAAGGATTTAAAACAGTTTGTAAAACTACCGGTTTACAAGGCAGATGGCAAATATTACAAAAAAAACCGCTGGTAATTTGCGACACAGGTCACAATGAAGCAGGTATAGCCTATGTGGTAGAGCAACTAAAAACCCTCACTTACAAACAACTACGTATTGTTTTTGGGGTGGTAAACGATAAAGATTGCAGCAAAATAATGGCATTACTTCCTGTTAACGCCAACTACTATTTTTGCAAAGCAGCTATACCTAGAGCTTTAAACGAAAAAGAACTACAAATAAAAGCATCGAAGATTGGCTTACAGGGCAAAACCTACGAAACGGTAAAAGAAGCACTTGATGCAGCTAAACAAGAAGCCGATAGTGACGATGTGATTTTTGTAGGCGGCAGCACTTTTGTCGTGGCCGAAATTTTATAACACTGCTAAAGCCGAATCCTTACAATTATATAACAAGAAAGGTGCGAAGTATAAACTTGCACCTTTCTTGTTATCGAAACAACTGTTACTTATTCTTCATCTTTTGTTTTTGCAGCATAATCTTTCAGCAATTTATCTTGTACATCCATTGGAACAAGCTCATAGCCGGCAAATTTCATGGTAAAAGACGAGCGACCACCCGTTAACGAACTTAAGGCAGTAGAATAGTTGGATAATTCTTTAAGAGGCACTTTTGTAGTTAAAATTTCATGCCCTTTATCGCTATTCATGCCTAATATCACAGCTCTTCTTCCTTGCAAATCGCTCATAACATCTCCCATTCTTTCAGAAGGCACATGTACTTCTACATCATAAATAGGCTCTAATAATTTTGGACCTGCTTCTCTAAATGCCTGACTAAAAGCATTTCTACCGGCAAGTTTAAACGAAATTTCATTCGAATCAACAGGGTGCATCTTTCCATCATACACAATTACACGCACATCACGAGCATATGATCCTGTTAGTGGTCCCTCTTCCATTTTTTCCATAATACCTTTTAAAATAGCCGGCATAAAACGGTTATCGATAGATCCACCCACAATACTATTTACAAAAACCAACTTACCACCCCACGACAAAGGAATTTCTTGTTTATCTTTGATATTAATCTTAAATTCTTGTCCGTTAAATTTATAAACAGGCTGTGTATCTACGCCCTCTACATAAGGTTCAACTATTAGGTGCACTTCTCCAAACTGACCGGCTCCTCCTGATTGTTTTTTATGTCTGTAATCGGCTCTGGATTGTTTAGTAATGGTTTCACGATAAGGAATTTTTGGTTCATCAAATCGAATCATAATTTTATCGTTATTTTCTACACGCCATTTTAGTGTTCGTAAATGAAACTCTCCTTGACCATACAATATAGCTTGTTTTAGCTCTTTAGAATATTCTATAATCCAAGTTGGGTCTTCTTCATGCATACGATTAAGTATTTCGCCCAATTTTTCTTCATCCGACTCGTTTACTGCCTTTATGGCTCTTCGGTATTTATAATCAGGGTATTGCACTTCCTTAAACTTATAATCCGAACCTTTTCCGTTAAGTGTATTCCCTGTACGAGTTTCTTTTAACTTAACAGTAGCCCCAATATCACCCGCAACTAACTCTTCAACTTTAATACGTGTTTGACCGGCACATACAAAAAGTTGGCTTATGCGTTCTTTACTTCCACGGTTACTATTTTGTAAATCGTCTCCTTCTTTCACTTTGCCTGACATTACTTTGAAGTAAGTAACCTCACCCACATGTGGTTCTACATTGGTTTTAAATACAAAAATACTCGTCGGACCATTCGGGTCGAGTGCTACTTCTTTGTTATCTACCGTAAGTACTTTTGGCATATCCGACACATTAGGCACTACGTTTCCTAAAAACTCCATCAATCGGCGCACACCCATATCCTTACCGGCACATACACAAAATACAGGGAAAATATCTCTTTTAATTAAGCCTTTACGAATACCTAAACGCATATCATCCTCATTCAAGGTTCCCTCTTCAAAATACTTTTCCATGAGCGATTCTTCATTTTCGGCGGCGGCTTCAACCAATGCATTATGCAATTCGGCTGCTTTTGTCATTTCACTTTCAGGAATAGGTAAAATTTCCGGAGTACCTCCTTCGGGTTTCCACTGATACATTTTCATCATCAGCACATCGATCAAAGCATTAAAACCCGGACCAACAACCAATGGATATTGAATTTGCACTATTTTTTTTCCAAAGTTTTCTCGCAATTGTTCCACCGTAAGATCATAATTTGCCGTTTCTTGATCCAACTTATTGAGAAGAAACATGGCTGGTTTTTTAAATTTCTCGGTGTATTTAAAATGATTTTGCGTACCAACTTCAACTCCATATTGTGCATTAAGAAGCAAAATTGCCATATCGGTAACTTGTAATGAAGAGATTACTCCTCCTATAAAATCGTCGGCACCCGGGCAGTCTATAATGTTTAATTTTTTATTCAACCATTCAGCATGTAAAACTGAAGAAAAAACGGAATACCCATATTCTTGCTCCACAGGAAAAAAATCAGATACTGTATTTTTATTTTCCACCGAACCTCTGCGTTTGGTGATACCGGCTTCATAAACCATAGCTTCAACAAGAGTTGTTTTCCCCGAACCTGAACTTCCAACGATAGAGATGTTTTTTATCTCATTTGTTTGATATACTTTCATAAATAATTAGAATTTATAAGTTATTACAAGTTATTTCCGCTTTGTTTTAGCATTTGCAATTTAAATATTTGTTACAAATATATTAAAGAAATATACCCTTAAATATTTCTGTTATAAAACATATTATTTAACGCACAAAAAAAGCCGAGAAAATAAATTCTCGGCTTTTAAAAATATTTCATAACCAGTTATTTTGCAAAAGAATACATTTCTATTCTTCTACTTCTAACAAGCTTTTCTTTGCTTCTAACATTTTTTCGTATTCTTCTAACGAACCAACAACAATTTTATCAAATTCTCGTTGACCGGTACCGGCTGGAATCAAATGACCACAAATTACATTTTCTTTTAAGCCTTCTAATCTATCCGTTTTACCATTGATAGCTGCTTCGTTCAATACTTTTGTTGTTTCTTGGAACGATGCGGCCGACATAAAGCTGTTTGTTTGAAGAGCGGCACGTGTAATTCCTTGAAGTATTTGATTAGATGTTGCAGCAACAGCATCGCGTACTTCAACCAACTTCAAATCTTTACGTTTTAGCATACTGTTTTCGTCGCGTAATTTGCGAGCAGTTACAATTTGACCCGGAACAAAGGTTTGGGAATCGCCGGCATCAAGTACCACTTTTTTACCCCAAATTCTATCGTTTTCTTCTCTAAACTCATGCTTGTCTGCATATTGTTTTTCTAAGAAACGAGTATCTCCCGGTTCAATAATTTCCACTTTACGCATCATTTGACGTACTATAACTTCAAAATGCTTATCATTGATTTTTACACCCTGTAAGCGGTATACATCCTGTACCTCATTAACAATATATTCTTGTACGGCTGTAGGCCCTTTAATGGCTAAAATATCTGCCGGAGTTGTAGCACCATCAGAAAGAGGGGTACCTGCACGAACATAATCATTTTCTTGCACCAATATTTGACGTGAAAGTGGCACCAAATATTTTTTCACTTCTCCTGTTTTAGAAGTAACAGAAATTTCACGATTACCACGTTTAATTTTCCCAAAATTTACTTCTCCGTCAATCTCAGCAACCACAGCAGGATTTGATGGATTACGAGCTTCAAACAACTCGGTTACACGAGGAAGACCTCCCGTAATATCGCCCGCTTTACCTACCGCACGTGGAATTTTTACCAACAATTGACCGGTTACAATTGCATCTCCCTCGTCGAGTACCAAGTGGGCTCCAACAGGCAAACTATATGTTTTAAGTACATTTCCTTTGGCATCCACAATATGTGCAGAAGGGATTTTATTTTTATCTTTTGATTCAATAATTACTTTTTCACGCAAGCCGGTTGCTTCATCCGATTCTGTTTTAAATGTAACATTTTCAACTACATCTTCAAAAGATATTTTTCCGGTATTTTCGGCAACTATAACGGCATTAAAAGGATCCCATTCGCAAATTAAAGTCCCTTTTGACACCAATTCTTTGTTTTTAACATATAATTTTGAACCGTAAGGAATACTTTGCGTAGTTAAAATTATTTGGGTATGTGGATCTATTACACGTAATTCGGCTAAACGACCTACAACCACTTGATAACTTGTTTTTGTAGTTTCATCTTTTACATCTACCGTACGTAATTCCTCAATATCAACGATACCATCATAACGCGATGTTATGCCGGATTCTGCTCCTACGTTATTTGCTACCCCTCCTACGTGGAAAGTACGAAGTGTTAACTGTGTACCCGGTTCACCAATTGATTGAGCGGCAATAACTCCAACAGTTTCTCCTCTTTGCACCATCCTACCGGTAGCCAAATTACGACCGTAACATTTTGCACAAACTCCTTGTTTCGATTCACAAGTTAATACCGAACGTATTTCAACTCGTTCAATTGGCGAATCCTGAATTTGTCTAGCGGCTTCTTCTTTAATTTCTTCGCCGGAAGAAACGATAAGTTTCCCTGTTTGAGGGTGTTGTATATCATGAACAGATACACGTCCAAGTATTCTTTCGTACAAGGAAGCAACTACATCTTCGTTATTTTTTAACTCAGTAGCAATCAATCCTCGCAATGTACCACAATCTTCTTCGTTAATAATTACGTCTTGCGAAACATCCACTAAACGACGGGTTAAATAACCGGCATCTGCTGTTTTTAGAGCTGTATCGGCCAAACCTTTACGTGCACCGTGGGTAGAAATAAAGTACTCAAGCACCGAAAGACCTTCTTTAAAGTTAGAAAGAATAGGGTTTTCGATAATTTGACCACCTTCGGCTCCCGATTTTTGAGGTTTTGCCATCAAACCACGCATACCGGATAACTGGCGAATCTGTTCTTTAGAACCACGAGCTCCGGAATCCAACATCATATAAACAGGGTTAAATCCTTGTTTATCAGTTGAAAGTTGTTTCATTAATATATTAGACAACTTGGCATTAATGTGTGTCCATGTATCAATAATTTGGTTATATCTTTCGTTGTAAGTTATGAATCCCATGTTATAGTTATTCATAATATCTTCCACTTCAGCATAGCCTTCGCTCACAAGAGTTTCTTTTTCTTTAGGAATAATTACATCTCCTAAATTAAACGATAATCCTCCTTTGAAAGCCATTTGATAACCAAGATCTTTGATATCATCTAAGAATTGAGCGGTACGAGCCACACCACATTCTTTAATAATATTTCCGATAATATCTCTTAATGATTTTTTAGAAAGTAACTCGTTAATAAACCCTACTTCTTGAGGCACACATTTATTAAAAAGTACACGACCAACGGTTGTTTCAATCATTGTGTCAACAATCTCTCCGTTTTCATTTAAATCCTTAGTAAGAATTTTAATGTTTGCGTGCAATTCAACTCTACCTTCATTGTAAGCTATTTCGGCTTCTTCAGTTCCATAGAATATGAGACCTTCGCCTTTAACTCCGGGACAAGGTTTTGTAATATAATACAGCCCCAACACCATGTCTTGCGAAGGAACCGTAATAGGCGCACCATTAGCCGGATTTAATATGTTATGTGAAGCTAACATTAACATTTGAGCTTCTAACACAGCTTGGTTATCTAAAGGTAAGTGTACCGCCATTTGGTCACCATCAAAGTCGGCATTAAACGCCGTACAAGAAAGTGGGTGCAACTGAATAGCTTTACCCTCTATCATTCGAGGTTGAAATGCTTGAATTCCTAATCGGTGAAGAGTTGGAGCACGGTTTAAAAGAACAGGATGTCCTTTCATTACATATTCCAATATATCCCAAACAACAGGATCTTTTCTATCTATAATTTTTTTGGCTGATTTAACGGTTTTTACAATACCACGTTCTATTAATTTTCTAATAATAAATGGTTTGTATAATTCTGCCGCCATATCTTTTGGAAGACCACATTCATGCATTTTCAATTCCGGACCAACCACAATTACCGAACGAGCAGAATAATCCACACGTTTTCCGAGTAAGTTCTGACGGAAACGTCCTTGTTTTCCTTTCAACGAATCAGAAAGAGATTTTAAGGGGCGATTAGCATCGGTTTTTACTGCACTTGATTTACGTGAATTGTCAAATAATGAATCGACAGACTCTTGAAGCATACGTTTTTCGTTACGTAAAATAACTTCGGGAGCTTTTATTTCAATTAATCGTTTTAAACGATTATTACGAATAATAACACGACGATATAAGTCATTCAAATCCGATGTAGCAAAACGGCCACCGTCTAAAGGAACTAATGGTCGTAATTCGGGTGGAATAACCGGTACTATTTTTATAACCATCCATTCAGGGCGGTTACGATTTTTTGAAGCACGAAACGATTCCACAACTTGAAGTCTTTTTAACGCTTCATTTTTTCGTTGTTGAGATCCATCTGTATCTGCTTTGTGTCTTAAATCGTACGAAAGTTTATCTAAATCTATTCGAGCAAGCATATCATAGATAGCTTCGGCTCCCATTTTAGCAATAAATTTATTAGGATCGCTATCTTCCAATAATTGATTTTCTTTTGGAAGCGCTTCTAAAATATCCAAGTATTCTTCTTCCGATAAAAGTTCTCCTTCGGCAATGCCTTCTTGATTACTTAAAATTCCGGGTTGAATAACGACATATTTTTCATAATATATAATCATATCCAACTTTTTACTTGGCATCCCTAATAAATAGCCTATTTTGTTAGGCAACGAACGGAAATACCAAATATGTGCTACGGGAACAACCAATTGAATATGACCCATTCGCTCACGACGCACTTTTTTCTCGGTTACTTCTACTCCACAACGATCACAAACGATACCTTTATATCGAATACGTTTATATTTTCCGCAATGACATTCATAATCCTTTACCGGACCAAAAATTCGTTCACAAAACAAACCTTCACGTTCAGGTTTGTAAGTACGGTAGTTAATTGTCTCCGGTTTTAGTACTTCTCCGCTCGATAATTCTAAAATTTCTTCGGGAGATGCTAAACCTATAGATATTTTACTAAAAGTACTTTTTACTTTATTCTCTTTTCTGAAAGCCATAAATATAGTAAGCTAAAGCTTTAGACACAAAGCTCTTTTTTAGAGCCTTGCATCCAATGCGGTTTATTAATCCAAATTAATACTTAATCCTAAACCTCTTAATTCATGTAATAATACATTAAGAGATTCCGGTATGCCGGGAGTTGGCATTGGTTCGCCTTTTACAATAGCCTCGTATGCACGAGCACGACCCATAACATCATCTGATTTGATGGTAAGGATTTCTTGTAAAATATGAGCAGCGCCAAATGCTTCGAGAGCCCATACCTCCATTTCACCAAAACGCTGACCTCCAAATTGAGCTTTACCTCCAAGGGGTTGTTGTGTGATAAGAGAATATGGTCCGATAGAACGTGCATGCATTTTGTCTTCTACCATGTGACCTAACTTTAACATATAGATTACTCCAACTGTTGCTGTTTGATCAAATCGTTGACCGGTACCACCATCATACAAATATGTTTTTCCGTATGTTGGCACTCCTGCTTTAGCTGTCCATTCATTTAAATCATCCAAACTTGCACCGTCAAAAATTGGTGTGGCAAATTTTACCCCCAAATTTTTTCCGGCCCATCCAAGTACCGTCTCGAAAATCTGTCCAAGGTTCATACGAGAAGGCACACCAAGAGGGTTTAATACTATATCAACCGGAGTTCCATCTTCTAAGAACGGCATATCTTCTTGACGCACAATACGAGAAACAATCCCCTTATTACCATGTCTTCCTGCCATTTTATCACCCACACGAATTTTTCTTTTCTTGGCAATATATACTTTTGCTAATTGCACGGTTCCTGCAGGAAGTTCATCTCCGATGGTAATATTGTATTTTTTCCGTTTTAATTGAGCATCAAGTTCTTTGTATTTTTTCAAGAAGTTAACAATAACATCACGAATCATTTCATTTTTATGCGCATCTGTTGTCCATTTGGTAACATGTACGGTTGTGAAATCTATTTCGTTTAATGCTTTTTGTGTAAACTTGCTTCCTTTTGGAATTATTTCGTTGCCCAAGTAGTCTTTTACTCCCTGTGAAGTTTTTCCACTGGTAAGCACCATTAATTTTTCAATTAAAATAACTTTTAAGGCAGCTATTTGAGCTTCAAACTCTTCGTCTAATTTAGGAAGAATAGCTTTATCGGATAATTTTGATTTTCTGTTTTTGATAGATTTTGAAAACAAGCGTTTATCAATAACAGTTCCTGATAAAGAAGGACTTGCCTTTAACGAAGCATCTTTTACATCGCCTGCTTTATCGCCGAATATAGCTCGTAAGAGTTTTTCTTCGGGCGATGGGTCTGATTCGCCTTTTGGAGTAATTTTACCAATTAAAATATCTCCCGGCTGAATTTGAGCACCTATACGGATAATACCGTTTTCGTCCAAATCTTTCGTAGCTTCTTCACTCACATTTGGTATATCAGAAGTAAGTTCCTCCATACCACGTTTTGTTTCGCGTACTTCAAGAGAATATTCGTCTACGTGTATAGAAGTAAATATATCTTCTTTAACAACGCGCTCGTTGATAACAATAGCATCCTCAAAATTATATCCTTTCCAAGGCATAAATGCCACCATTAAATTTTTACCTAAAGCCAACTCTCCTTTTTGGCTAGCATAACCTTCGGTTAAAATTTGACCTGGCACTACTTTATCTCCACGTTTAACTATAGGACGTAAATCGACAGTTGTGCTTTGATTTGTTTTTTGAAATTTTGGAATGCGATACGTTACTATATCACTTTCAAAACTAACAAATTCCTCTTCTTGAGAACGCTCATATTTAATTTTAATACAAGTCGAATCAACAAACTCTACTACTCCATTTTTTTCGGCAGTAATTTGAGTTCTTGAATCTTGTATTAATTGACCTTCAATTCCGGTTCCAACAATCGGAGATTCACATCTTAATAAGGGTACAGCCTGACGCATCATATTAGAACCCATTAAGGCACGGTTTGCATCATCATGTTCCAAAAATGGGATGAGAGATGCAGCAATAGAAGCAATTTGTGTAGGAGAAACATCCATTAAATTCACTTCTTCAGGAGCAACAACAGGAAAATCAGCATCTAAACGAGATTTCACTTTTGTTCTGATAAAATTTCCGGCTTCGGTTAATGGTGCATTTCCTTGTGCAATTACTTTCTTTTCTTCCTCTTCGGCAGTTAAATATATTATACCTTCTTTAGACAAATTAACCACACTATTATCAACCTTACGGTAAGGGGTTTCAATAAAGCCTAACTCATTAATTTTAGCATACACACAAAGAGAAGAAATTAACCCAATGTTTGGACCCTCAGGAGTTTCAATTGGACATAAACGACCATAATGCGTAAAGTGTACGTCACGAACCTCAAATCCGGCACGTTCGCGCGAAAGACCACCGGGTCCAAGAGCAGACATACGACGTTTGTGTGTAATTTCAGCTAATGGATTGGTTTGATCCATAAACTGAGACAAGGCATTTGTACCAAAAAACGAATTGATAACTGACGAAATAGTTTTCGCATTAATCAAATCAATAGGAGTAAACACTTCATTATCTCTCACATTCATTCGTTCACGAATAGTTCTGGCCATACGTGCCAAACCTACACCAAACTGATTGTGTAATTGTTCGCCTACAGTTCTTACACGACGATTACTTAAGTGGTCAATATCATCTACATCAGCTTTAGAGTTGATTAGCTGAATTAGATATTTTATAATTTCAATAATATCTTCTTTGGTTAAAACTCGTACATTTATATCTGTAGTAAGGTTTAACTTTTTGTTGATACGATAACGACCTACATCCCCTAAATCATATCTTTTTTCAGAGAAGAACAACCCGTTGATTACTTCACGCGCAGTTGCGTCGTCGGCAGGCTCTGCATTTCTAAGCTGACGGTATATATATAATACAGCTTCTTTTTCTGAATTACTTGGGTCTTTTTGAAGAGTATTATAGATGATCGCAAAATCGTTCATGTTTTGATCTTCTTTGTGAAGAAGAATCGTTTGCGTATTAGAATCGAGTATCTCATCTAAATGGCTATTTTCGATAATTGTTTCTCTATCAATAATAACCTCATTTCTTTCGATAGTTGTAACCTCACCGGTATCTTCATCAACAAAATCTTCCACCCATGTTTTTAACACACGTGCAGCAAGTTTTCTTCCTACAACTTTCTTTAAACTTGTTTTATTTACTTTGAATTCTTCTGCTAAACCGAAGATTTCTAAAATATCTTTATCGCTTTCAAATCCGATTGCACGTAAAAGAGTAGTAACCGGAAGTTTTTTCTTACGGTCAATATAGGCATACATCACATTGTTTATGTCTGTAGCAAACTCTATCCATGAACCTTTGAAAGGAATTATTCTTGCCGAGTACAATTTTGTACCGTTGGCATGTACACTTTGTCCGAAAAATACACCCGGAGAACGGTGAAGTTGTGATACTACAACACGTTCGGCACCATTTACTACAAAGGTTCCCTTTTCAGTCATATAAGGAATAGGCCCAAGATATACATCTTGAATAACTGTATCAAAATCCTCGTGTTCGGGATCGGTACAATACAGTTTTAGCTTTGCCTTTAATGGCACACTATAGGTTAAACCTCTTTCAACACATTCTTCGATGGTATAACGTGGTGGGTCTACGTAATAATCGAGAAACTCGAGTATAAAGTTATTACGTGTATCGGCTATTGGAAAATTCTCAGCGAATACTTTGTATAGACCTTCATTTTTTCTCCTTTCGGCAGGAGTATCTAATTGAAAGAAATCCTTAAAGGATTTTAATTGAACTTCCAAAAAATCCGGATATTGTAACGGATTTTTTATAGAAGCAAAGTTAATTCTTTGATTTTCTATGATTGAAGACATTTGTCAAAGATATTAAGTGAACTTAATTATTTTATATACATAAAAAGGTTTAGAGTCCCGTTATAACGGGATTCTAAACCATAACTCTTTACTATAGAGCTTATTACTTAAGTTCAACTTCTGCTCCGCCTTCTTCAAGTTGTTTTTTCAATGCATCTGCTTCATCTTTAGCAACACCTTCTTTAATAGCAGAAGGAGCTCCATCAACTAAATCTTTTGCTTCTTTCAAGCCAAGACCTGTTAGTTCTTTTACTAATTTAACGATAGCTAATTTATTAGCTCCCGCAGATTTAAGAATTACATCAAATGATGATTTTTCTTCAACTGCATCAGCAGCTGCACCTGCAGCGGCTGGTCCTGCAACAGCAACAGCTGCAGCAGCAGGTTCAATACCGTATTCGTCTTTTAAAATTTGAGCTAACTCATTTACTTCTTTAACTGTTAAGCTAACTAATTGTTCTGCAAAAACTTTCAAATCTGCCATTTTACTTATATTTTAAATTAAGTTTATATTATTTTTTATTTATTTTTTATCTTTCAGCAAGTGTTTTTAACACGCCGTGGATAGTATTTCCTCCTGATTGGAGTGCGGATATAACATTTTTGGCTGGTGATTGAAGTAATCCAATAACTTCACCAATAAGTTCATTTTTACTTTTGATACTAATTAAAGCTTCGAGTTGATTTTCTCCGATGTAAAAACTTTCTTCCACATATGCTGCTTTTAACACAGGTTTTGTGTTTGTTTTACTAAACTCTTTAATCAACTTTGCAGGTACATTTCCACTGTTTGATAACATGATGGAAGTTTCGCCTACTAAGCTATCAAAAAGCTGAGAATAATCTTTTTCTGATGTTTCTAAAGCTTTACGCAATAAGGTGTTTTTTACAACAACCAATTTCACATCTTGCTTATAGCATAATCTTCTCAAATTGCTTGATTGAGCAGAATTTAAACCACCAATATCAGTTAGATAGAAGTGACTGTATTCTCCAATTGTAGCTTTAATTTGTTCAATAATAAGGCTTTTATCTTCTTTTTTCATAAGTTCAAATAATTAAATTTCTTCTACCGATTTAGGATCAATTTTAAGACCCGGACTCATGGTGCTAGAAAGATAAATGCTTTTTACATAGGTACCTTTAGCTGAAGTTGGTTTCATTTTGATTAGTGTTGTGATAAACTCTTTGGCATTTCCCACAATTTGGTCGGCCGTAAAAGATGCTTTACCAACAGAGGTATGTACAATACCTGCTTTATCAACTTTAAAATCAATTTTACCTTGCTTTACTTCTGTAACAGCTTTACCAATTTCGTTGGTAACTGTTCCGCTTTTCGGATTAGGCATTAAACCACGAGGGCCTAATACTTTTCCTAAAGCACCAATTTTACCCATAATTGAAGGTAATGTAATTATAACATCAATATCGGTCCAACCACTTTTAATTTTATCAATGTATTCATCAAGACCAACATAATCAGCTCCTGCTGCTTTAGCTTCTGCTTCTAAGTCGGGAGTACATAACGCCAATACTCTAATTTGCTTTCCGGTTCCATGGGGTAATGACACTACTCCACGAATCATCTGATTAGCTTTACGAGGATCGACACCTAAACGCACATCTACATCTACCGAAGCATCAAACTTTGTTGTAGTTATTTCTTTCAACAAAACCGCTGCCTCTTTTAAAGAATAGACTTTCCCTACTTCAATTTTTTCAGAAGCTAACTTTTGATTTTTTGTAAGTTTACTCATTTTTAATTGAAGTTATTTTAATTATTAATAGGGAATGCACCTTTAACAGTAATACCCATACTTCTCGCTGTTCCGGCAACCAATTTCATGGCTGACTCTACGGTAAAACAATTTAAATCTACCATTTTATCTTCTGCAATAGCCTTTACTTGATCCCATGTAATTTCAGCCAATTTTTTACGATTTGGCTCAGGGCTACCACCTTTTAACTTGCATACTTCTAACAACTGAATTGCTACGGGTGGTGTTTTTACAATAAAATCAAAAGACTTATCTGCATAATAAGTAATAACAACCGGCAATACCTTACCTGGTTTGTCTTGAGTTCTGGCATTAAATTGTTTGCAAAACTCCATAATATTTATACCTTTTGCTCCTAAAGCAGGACCAACAGGTGGAGATGGGTTTGCTGCACCTCCTTTAATCTGTAATTTGATAAGTCCAGCAATTTCTTTTGCCATAATAATATTTGTTTTTGAATTGTTTAAAAAGAAAAACTGTGCGTAACATTAAAAATCACAAGTTTATTCCTTTTCTACTTGAGTGAACCCTAATTCGAGCGGTGTTTTGCGCCCAAATATTTTAACTTCTACCTTGAGCTTTTTCTTCTCATTGTTTACTTCCTGAATTATGCCACTAAATCCACTAAAAGGTCCAAACACAACCTTTACAGATTCACCTACATAATACGGGATATTGATTTCTTCTCCGGTTTCTTGAAGGTCGTCTACAGAACCTAAAATCCTATTTACTTCCGACTGACGAAGAGGAGTTGGTTTAGCAGCATTACCTCCTAAAAATCCAATTACATTTGGCGTATTTTTGAGGCGATGAGGTACTTCTCCAACTAAATCTACCTCTATTAAAACGTACCCTGGCAGATAACTGCGTTCTTTGGTAATTTTTTTGCCGTTGCGGATTTGGTATACCTTTTCAGTTGGAATTAAAATTTGACCTACATACTGACCTAAATCAGTATTTTTAATTTCAGCTTCAAGATATTCTTTTACTTTATTTTCTTTACCACTAATGGCACGTAATACATACCATTTCTTTCCTGTTTCCGACATTTTTTTTACCTCCAATTTAGAGTACCTTATAAATAAAGGTCATGAGATTTTCAAAACCTAAGTCCATTACCCAAACAACTAATGCGATTATTAGGGAAGCTACTAATACGACAACAGAGCTATTGGTTAGTTCCTGACGAGTTGGCCAAGATACCTTATGAGCAAGTTCTGAATAAGACTCTTTGATATAGTTAATTATCTTCATTTTGAAAATTAAATTTGCACGGGTCGAGAGGCTCGAACTCCCGACACCTGGTTTTGGAGACCAGTGCTCTACCAACTGAGCTAGACCCGTAAATTATAAGTGACTATCAAGAGTCACTTATAATATACTTATTATTTACGATACAATTTCTGTAATCTGACCTGAACCTACTGTACGTCCACCTTCACGAATAGCAAAACGTAAACCTACAGAGCAAGCTACCGGATAAATCAAGGTAACTGTTATTTCCAAGTTATCTCCCGGCATTACCATTTCTGTTCCTGCAGGTAAAGTAATTTCACCTGTTACATCTAATGTACGAATGTAGAATTGTGGACGATATTTGTTGTGGAAAGGGGTATGACGACCACCTTCTTCTTTTTTCAAAATATACACTGAAGCTTTAAATGTAGTATGAGGAGTCACTTTTCCTGGGTGAGTTATTACCATACCACGTTTAATTTCTTCTTTATCGATACCACGAAGCAATAAACCAACATTATCACCGGCTTGTCCTTCGTCTAATATTTTACGGAACATTTCAACACCGGTAACAACTGATTTTTTACCTTCAGCACCTAAACCGATAATTTGAACTTCTTCACCTGTTTTAATAATACCTGTTTCAATTCTACCGGTAGCAACAGTACCACGTCCTGTAATTGAGAATACGTCTTCAACAGGCATTAAGAATGGTTTGTCGATAGCACGAGGAGGTAATTCAATCCATGTATCAACGGCATCCATAAGTTCCATTACTTTATCTTCCCATTCTGCAACACCATTCAACGCTCCTAAAGCAGAACCACGAATAATAGGTGTATTATCACCATCAAATTCATAAAATGAAAGTAATTCTCTCATTTCCATTTCTACTAATTCCAACATTTCTGCGTCATCAACCATATCACATTTGTTCATAAAAACAACGATTCTTGGTACGTTTACCTGACGAGCTAAAAGAATATGTTCGCGTGTTTGAGGCATAGGACCATCAGTAGCAGCTACTACAATGATAGCACCATCCATTTGGGCTGCACCGGTAACCATGTTTTTAACGTAGTCAGCGTGTCCCGGACAATCAACGTGTGCATAGTGACGATTAGCAGTTTGATACTCTACGTGAGAAGTATTAATGGTAATACCACGTTCTTTTTCTTCTGGAGCGTTATCGATTGAATCGAATGAACGCAATTCAGATAAACCTTTTTTGGCTAATACAGTTGTAATAGCAGCTGTTAAAGTTGTTTTACCGTGGTCAACGTGACCAATGGTTCCAACATTAACGTGCGGCTTGGATCTGTCGAATTTTTCTTTTGCCATAACTCAATTATTTAATTAGTGATTTATAATGTTTTCTAAAAACTAAAACTTATTTTTAAACGTAAACCTGAGCTGTTGACGGGAGTTGAACCCGTGACCTCTTCCTTACCAAGGAAGTGCTCTACCACTGAGCTACAACAGCATTCTGAGCGGGAAACGGGGCTCAAACCCGCGACCCTCAGCTTGGAAGGCTGATGCTCTATCAACTGAGCTATTCCCGCAAAATTAATTTCCAATCAACCAATCCCTAAATACTAATACACATTAGAATTTAGTTCATTGATTAATTGGCAATTAAAGTGGGCAGTGGTGGATTCGAACCACCGAAGGCGTAAGCCAGCAGAGTTACAGTCTGCCCCATTTGGCCACTCTGGTAACT
>JAFGVL010000086.1 GCA_016938015.1 Paludibacteraceae bacterium | reverse complement strand
CGTAATATTACGCTTCAAAGCGGGGTTGTACCAAATTTGAGTGCCAGTGTAAGAACGGGATATTTCGGAGCCTTACCTACTATCTGTATTGAATTAGATAATTCAGGTCTAGGTTTCTCAGAGGCTTCAACAAATAATGTAAAAGTTTATCCAAATCCTTTCATAGAGTACATTATAGTTGAGTCAGCACTAGACGAACAACTTGTTATCTATGATTTATTAGGAAACATAGTATTACAAACCAAAGTTACTGCGGGTAAAAATGTGATAAATACATCCTTGTTAAAGAATGGAATGTATATACTTACTTGTGATACTTATAGTATGAGAATTATAAAATAAAGTTGGTAGGTTGAAAGGTCGGTCTTCCTATATAGGAGCCGACCTTTTTTTAAACAAATTTAATATGGAAAAGAAAAAAATAGATTTACGATTCAGTGTTATAAGCAGTATTTTACTCTTAGCAGCTATAAGTCGACTTATACCTCATCCGTCAAATTTTTCCCCAATTGGAGGAATGGCTCTGTTTGGAGCCGCTTACTACAGTAAAAAGTATTGGGCTTTTATTATCCCCGTACTCACTATGTGGTTGAGCGATTTAGTTGTAAACAATGTAGTGTACGGGCAATATTTCCCTCAATTTGTATGGTTTTATGAAGGTTATTATTGGACTTATTCAGCATTTTTACTGATAACTTTAGTGGGATTAGTATTACTAAAAAGAATAAAACTAAAGAACCTGTTGGCAGCAACATTATCCGCTTCGCTTATTTTTTATTTAGTGTCTAACTTTGGAGTATGGTTTTCAACCAATATGTATCCGAAAAATATAAGTGGCTTAATTGCTTGTTATGTGGCAGGCTTACCATTTCTTAAAAACACATTGATGGGTGATTTTGTATATACTACTGTTTTGTTTGGTTTATTTGAATATGCCGTACGAAGTATTCCTACTTTACAACTAAAACGAATTTAAAAAGTTAATCCTATAAACTTACAGCCTCATGAATTAGTTCATAATTTCATGAGGCTGTTTATTTAAAAGCATTGAAAATTAAGAAATTTATATATTTAAAGATTTTTCAAATACAATCGTAAGTCCTTTTTTGCTTGTCGGTTTCTCTCGAATTACAAAACCTGCCTTTTCAGCAAATGAGATAGATTCTTCAAATTCTTCTTTTGAAACATGGCCTGGTGGTTCAGCAAAATACAGAATCCCTCTAGGTTTTAGCATTGAGGCAATATATCTGAAAAGCTTTTCTCTATCAGGTACTTCGTGGGCAACAGCAAACAGTAGTACAAAATCAGCTTCTTCCCGAATACCCATAAATGTTTTTTCTTTGGTGTTTAAAATTGGGATAATTTGTTGCTCTACTCCTGCATTCTTTGCTCTACGTACAAGTTTGTCAAGCATTTTTTGCTGTATATCAATACAATAAACCTTGCCATCTTCTCCTACATATTTAGCCATCGGTATACTAAAATATCCCATAGCACTGCCATAATCAACTACCGTCATTCCTTCTTTAATAAAATGTTTTAATAATTTTGAAGGATGATGAGAGAACTTCCGTATAGGAATTAATAGAAAATAACCCATCCACCAAGGGCATACACTTTTTTCTTCCATATTTTTTTAATTTAAATAATTTGAAACAAAACTACGTGTAATAATACAGTTTGTATATTGAATTTCTATAAAAGTAAATTTATTGTCGATGAATAGATTATAAACAGCGATAAAATACATTTACACAATTATTTTCGCATTAAATTGCATTCCATCCCTCATTTAAGGGATGCTATTGTAATAGAATCATCACTTTTAGTTAGTAGAATTGAAACTAAAAACCCGTATCTTTGAACTCGATGAAAAAGAAAAATTGCATTATTAGTATAATGAAATACTTGTTATTAGTCTTGTTTTTGGGCTATTACAGCAGTATTACTCTTTTTCAACACGTCCATTTAGTTGAAGGGCATTATATTGTCCATTCTCACTTTTACAAGTCAGAATCGCAAAATACTCCGGTAAAAAAGCATTCACATCCAATTTCTGTACTTTTTATTATTCAACAATTAAATCAAATTAATGCAGAAGAGGGCTTCCTTTTCTCTCCCTATCAACAGCCAATATTTGAACTTCAGTCTATTCTCAGACCAGTTTTGGATGTAAGGGCTTGTTATTCTACTCAGATTTATTCTTCTTCCCGAGCACCCCCATTAGCCTCTTAATACTCTTTTTTACAATCTTTTTATTCATTCTTTACACACAGAAACTTGTTATGGTTATTAATAAGTATGCTTCTGTGTTTAAATTAATTATATCCTAATGAGACCAATTTTATTAATGCTCTTATTTTTAGGGCAATGGCATTTGTATGCACAAAAACCATGTTCGGGTATTTTTTTATCAGCCGACGATTATCAAAAAAACCACATATCACTTGTAGCAGATACTACACTTTGTCGCAAAAATATTCGTATAGATGATTTTTTTATGCGCCCTTTTGTGTGGATAAAATCACAGGATAGTTTAAAGAAAATACCAAGAAATAGTGTTTTTGCAGTAAAAACCGCTGAAGGTAAAGTATATAGACTTGCTAATGATGAGAACTATCAACTAATAGACAGTAGTAAAATTTTTATCTATCTGCTCGAAAAAACAGTATATGTACCGGTTCGTAAATTATATACCACTCGTTTTGATACAAAAACAGTGCGTGAATATTACTTCTCTTGTTCTAAAACTTCTCCTATTCAACTATTAACTCTTCAAAATTTACGCTTGGCAATGCTTCAGAACAAGTCGTTTGATGAAGAATTAATTGTTCATTTTCCATCAGACCAGTCACTTTTAAAACAAAATGAGCAAGGTCAATTTGAAATCAATCAATTTTTAATGACTAAAAAATAAAATGAAAAAAATAATAAGTATACTTTTTGCGCTATTTTCAATAGCAGCTTATGGCCTAGAAACTAAAATTTCGGGACATGTTTTAAATTCAGTAAACAATGAGCATGTTCCTTTTATATCAATTTCTTTAAAAGGAACTACTGTAGGAACGGTTACTGATGTTAGTGGGCATTATACCTTGCAAAATTCCTTGTTAGGGGAACAGATACTAGTGGTTAAAGGACTAGGGTTTATTCCTGTTGAAAAGGAAATCACAATTGAGGCAGGTAAGCCGATTGAAGTTAATTTTGAAGTATTGGAAGATGTTGTCTCGCTTAATGATGTGGTGGTAAGCAGTAATAGAAACGAAACAACTCGAAAAGATGCCTCTATTGTGGTAGGGGTTATCAATCCAAAGCTATTTGATGCGACAAACTCCGTTTGTTTAGCACAAGGCTTAAGCTTTCAGCCGGGTTTACGCATGGAAAGTAGTTGCCAGAATTGTGGCTTTCAGCAAGTTCGAATTAATGGTTTAGATGGTCCTTATACACAAATTTTAATTGATAGTAGACCCATATTTAGTGCTTTAAGTGGGGTATATGGAATTGAACAAATTCCGGTTAATATGATAGAAAGGGTTGAAGTAGTAAGAGGAGGAGGTTCGGCCTTGTATGGCTCTAATGCCATTGCCGGCACTGTTAATATCATTACAAAAGAACCAATCTCAAATTCTTTTACGCTTAAGCATAACTATGAGTTGGTTGGTGGAAATGCTCCGGACAATATGTTTAATGCCAATGCTTCAATTATTGCCGATGACAGAAAATCGGGCATGTATTTGTATGGTTCGTATCGGAACAGAGAATATTATGATAGTGATAATGACGGGTATTCCGAAATTCCAATTTTAAAAGCGAACTCAATTGGGTTTAATTCTTTTTACAAATTAAGTAATTATAGTAAATTGAATTTTGAATACCATAATTTACATGAATTTAGAAGAGG
>JAFGVL010000085.1 GCA_016938015.1 Paludibacteraceae bacterium | reverse complement strand
GGAATCTGTAAACATAAAACGCTGCTATTTAAGGTAGATATTAGTAATCTCTATAGAAATATGATTTGTTTTTCAACCCTTAATTCGCATAAATTAGAAAAACGCAGGGCTCAAAGCTATGCGTTCTTCTTATAAACTTTATTTACGCGATTCCAACGGTGGATAAGCCGCCGCATTAGGATATACATTTTTGTATGCCGGACGAATAATTCGTTTTGAAGAGAAGGTTACCTCTTCCAATCGATGTGCTGCCCAACCCGCCATACGCGATACTGCAAAAATAGGAGTAAACAACTCTTTCGGAATTTTAATGGCTTCGTAAACAAAACCTGAATAAAAATCTACGTTGATACAAACTGTTTTTACGCCTTCGCCTTTATATTCGCTAAATACTTGAGGAGCTAATTCTTCTATTAAACAATACAAATTATACTCATCGTTCATATTTTTTTCTTGTGCCAATAATTTAGCTCTTTCTTTTAATAAAACAGCCCTAGGATCCGAAATGGTATAAACAGCATGACCTACGCCATAAATAATACCACTTTTATCAAAAGCTTCCTTTCGAAGAATCTTTAATAGATAATTTTTTACTTCTTCTTTATCAGACCAATTTTTTACGTGTTTTTTAATGTTATCCATCATTTCCAACACCTGCAAATTAGCACCCCCGTGCAAACGTCCTTTTAACGAACCTATACCGGCAGCTATTGCCGAATAAGTATCGGTCATAGTAGATGATAGCAAACGAGTAGCAAATGTGGAGTTATTACCACCCCCGTGATCGGCATGAAGAATTAATGCAAGGTCTAACAAATCTGCTTCAATTGCTGTATAATCGTCACCTTTGAGCATATACAAAAAATTCTCGGCAAAAGTTAATGCTGCTTTAGGATGACGAATTTTTAATGTTCTGCGGTTATAACGGTGTTGCATGCTGTAATACGAATAAATAACTATAGCCGGAAGTTTCGCTATTAAATCGAGCGATTGACGAATAAGGCACGGTAAGGAATAGTCTTCGGCATTTTCATCTAAAGTATATAAACCCAATACCGAACGCGACAACATATTCATCATATCTTTACCACTCAAGTTCAGTATCATTTGCGTGATATCTTCATCCAAATCGGCTTTTCGTCCCAACACATCGTGCAGTTCTTTTAATTCTTCTTTATTTGGTAATCTGCCGGCTAGCAAAAGAAAAATAGTTTCTTCAAAACCATGGCGATTTTCAGCCTGACAACCATGAACTATCTGTTCTACAGAATAGCCGCGGTAACGCAGTTCTCCGGGAATAGGAATTACTTTACCGTTGGCATCTTTTTCGTAACCTACCACATCGCCAACATTGGTTAAGCCAACTAAAACCCCTGTTCCATCAGCATTACGTAGTCCTCTTTTTACATTAAATTTTTCAAATAAATCTTTGTCAATTTGAGAAGCCTCGTACACTAAGCCCGATATTTCTTTGATTAGATTTTCCATAGTTATATGTTGATTTGTTTATTTGGTAACTTGATTATTTTATCCCAGTTTTTTCTGTAAATTCAAATTAATAGCTTCTAAAAACGCTTCTGTTGTTAAATAATTAGCGTCCGTCATTTTGTCGCCGTACACAATTAATGCTAAATCTTTGGTCATTTTGCCTTCTTCCACGGTTTCTATACACACTGCTTCGAGTGCTTTCGAAAAATTGATTAGTTCCTGATTCCCGTCTAGCTTTCCTCTAAATTCCAATCCTCTTGTCCATGCAAAGATACTGGCTATCGGATTGGTTGACGTTGGTTTACCTTGTTGGTGCATACGGTAATGACGAGTTACGGTTCCGTGAGCGGCTTCCGCCTCCATTGTTTTTCCATCGGGAGTAATTAAAACCGAAGTCATCAACCCCAACGACCCAAAACCTTGCGCCACCGTATCCGATTGCACATCTCCGTCGTAGTTTTTACACGCCCACACAAAACCACCTTCCCATTTCAAGCAGGCAGCTACCATATCGTCAATTAAACGGTGCTCGTAAGTAATACCGGCAGCCTCAAATTGAGTTTTAAATTCGGTATCAAATATTTCTTGGAAAATATCTTTAAAGCGACCATCGTATTTTTTTAGAATCGTGTTTTTGGTACTCATATAGAGTGGCCATTTTTTATCCAAAGCCGTATTCATACAGGAACGAGCAAATCCACGAATAGACTCGTCGTTGTTGTACATGGCCATAGCTATACCATCTCCTTTAAAATCATACACATCGTAGGTTTGCGGAGCACTGCCATCTTCGGGTGTGAAGGTAATGGTAAGTTTTCCTTTCCCTTTGGTAACAAAATCGGTAGCACGGTACTGGTCGCCAAAAGCATGACGACCGATGCAAATAGGTTTTTTCCAACCCGGCACCAAACGGGGCACATTGCTGATAATAATCGGCTCACGAAAAACAGTACCGTCAAGGATATTACGCACCGTACCATTCGGCGATTTCCACATTTGTTTCAATCCAAATTCCTTTACACGAGCCTCATCGGGAGTAATAGTGGCACATTTAATGCCTACACCGTATTGTTTAATGGCGTTGGCTGCATCCACGGTAACTTGATCGTTGGTAGCATCGCGGTTTTCCATACCCAAGTCGTAGTATTTAATAGCTACATCCAAGTAAGGAAGAATTAATTTTTGCTTGATAAAGGCCCAGATTACACGGGTCATTTCATCGCCATCTAACTCTACTACGGGGTTTTGTACTTTTATTTTTTGCATATGTATTTATTTATAATTCTTTATAAAACCTATTATGGAATTATCAAATAGTTTAGGATATGATGTACGAGTCTCATTATCTAGTTTGATGTCCATATTATTTTTAATTAATACAATAAATTCAAATGTCTTTTCTAAAACTAATTTGAAGATCTCACTTTCTTCTTTATATTTATATTGATAAGGATTCTTTGATAGATCCTTATTAAAGAAAAATTTAACGGTGTAATTTCTATCTATAGGTGGAACTAAATTAGGTAATATATGAGCTAATGTTTTTGAGTTTGCAACTAAACTTGATTTAGAATCTGAGACTCGAAGATTAAAACAAATATCAGAAAGTCTTGGTATAAGTCTTTCATATTCTTCTAAGCTTAAATTTTCTATCCTAAATAACTTTAAATCATGTAACTCCTTTCTATTCTTACATATTGATTTCTTAAAACTATCATAACTAACTAACTTAGTTTTTGTTTTACCCATTCGATGCATACCCCAAGAAACTAAAGTTGCATATATCATTTCAATGTGACTTTCACTTAAAAAGTCTTTATTAAGCTCATCTATAGCCCTTATATGAAAATATTGAGAAGGGAATCCAAAATCATCAAAGCAATTTAAAGAAATATATTTATTATAATCTTTCTTTAAAGACTCAAAATGATCATTAATATGTTTGTAAATAATTGTTTTCATCCAAAGACATTATGTTCTTTCCTTTCAGTGTTCTAGTTCTCCAAAGTCCAATTGATTCTACATAAATTTCTTCTACTGATGCCCATGAAGAAACTTCAGGTTTTCCAACATAAATTCTTTTAACAATTAATGCTTTCATTATTCTTTTTTCTGTCTTTAAATTTTGCCATTGAGAAGTGCACTTAAAAACATCTCCAGTTTCATCAGTATAAGTCCATGTTTGTGTTTGATCATCTAAAGGTGCTTTAATATAAATCTGAGGAGGATTACAATCTTTTTCAACATTCTTTACCATTGAAAAAGATTTAGTTTTTAGAATTCTAACTTCTCTTGTAGTAACCTGCACTTCATAAACTAATTTACTTACGATTTGATTTAGACTTAGTGTGTTTCTTATAATATTATATGTATTATTTTTCACATTTTGATATATTATATTTGTGACTAATTTGTGTATATCATCTGCATCTGGCTTATAAAAATTTGTTTCTTTGTTTTCAACTGGAATAAAATAATCTTTTAGATTTTTTGTTTGAGCATTGTTTGAGCATACAAAAAGTGAAATTAATATCAAAATAAAAAATGTTTTCTTCATAAGATTAGTTTTAAGTTATATTAATCTATTTATTCTGTTTCCGTATCACATTCAAAGCACTTCCATTTTTAAACCATTCAATCTGGCTTTGATTGTAAGTATGGTTTACATGAATAGTATTTTTACTATCATCGATATGGTTGATGGTTAAAATCAAGGGTTTATCGGGACTAAAGGAAGTCAACCCGTTTAAATCGAAGGTGTCGTCTTCTTGAATCAAATCGTAATCGGCTTTATTGGCAAAAGTCAAAGCCAATACACCTTGTTTTTTCAAGTTGGTTTCGTGGATACGGGCAAATGATTTTACCAAAACCACCTTTACCCCCAAATGGCGTGGTTCCATAGCAGCATGCTCGCGCGAAGAGCCTTCGCCGTAGTTTTCATCACCAATAACAATGCTAGGCATATCCATAAATTTATATATCCGCGCCGAAGCCGGTACCGCTTCATATTCACCTGTGATGTAATTTTTTACCTTGTTGGTTTCATCATTAAAGGCATTTACCGCACCAATCAAAAGGTTGTTAGATATATTATCCAGATGTCCACGATAAGTGAGCCATTTACCCGCCATACTGATATGGTCAGTGGTACATTTTCCTTTTACTTTTATTAGCAGACCCATGTTGTAAATGTCATTACCATCCCATTCTGCAAATGGTCTAAGTAGTTGTAAGCGTTCACTGGTTGGACTTACCGAAATGGTTACCCCACTAGCATCGGCAGGAGGCGCTTGGTATCCGGCATCTTCTACGTCAAAACCTTTTAAAGGCAACTCAACACCAGAGGGTTCCTGTAATTTCACTTGTTCTCCTTTTTCATTTATCAGCGTATCTTTTAAAGGATTAAAAGTCATAGAACCCGCAATAGTAAAGGCCGTAACAATTTCGGGTGAAGCCACAAAGTTGTGTGTTTTCGGGTTACCGTCGGCACGTTTGGCAAAATTGCGGTTAAAAGATGTGATAATACTGTTGTTTTTGTCGGGATTATTGTGGCGGTTCCACTGTCCGATGCACGGTCCGCAAGCATTCGCCATTACCACACCACCAATGGCATTGAAATCTGCCAACAAACCATCCCGTTCGGCTGTATAGCGCACTTGTTCGGAGCCCGGGTTGATAATAAACTCAGCTTTGGGTTGTAAGTTGTTGGCTTTTGCTTGGCGCGCTAAAGAAGCAGCACGGGTTAAATCTTCGTACGATGAGTTAGTACAAGAACCAATTAAACCCACTTCCAATTTCTCCGGATAGTTATTCTTTTTGATAAAGTCGGCAAACTGAGAAAGCGGTGTTGCCAAATCGGGCGTAAAGGGTCCGTTGATATAGGGTTCTAATTCAGAAAGGTTAATTTCAATAACAGAATCGTAATATTTTTCAGGATTAGCAAGGACTTCTGCATCTGAATAAAGGTTTGTTTTGTTTGCATCTGCCATAGCAGCTATCTCCAAACGACCTGTAGCACGTAAATAGTTGCCCATTTTATCATCATACCCAAAAATAGATGTAGTAGCACCAATTTCGGCCCCCATATTACAAATGGTAGCTTTACCGGTACAAGAAAGCGACTCGGCGCCTTCGCCAAAATATTCTACTATGCAACCCGTACCCCCTTTTACAGTAAGTAAACCGGCCACTTTTAAAATAATATCTTTAGGAGATGCCCATCCGTTGAGTTTTCCGCTTAGTTTAATTCCAATCAGTTTAGGCAGTTTCAACTCCCAAGGCATACCTACCATTACATCCACTGCATCGGCGCCACCCACACCGATGGCAACCATACCTAAGCCACCGGCATTTACCGTGTGCGAATCGGTTCCAATCATCATACCCCCCGGAAAAGCATAATTTTCTAAAATCACTTGGTGAATAATTCCGGCACCCGGTTTCCAAAAACCAATACCATATTTAGCCGACACCGTACTTAAAAAATCGTACACTTCTTTGTTTTGTGTTAATGCCAGCCCTAAATCTTTTGCCGCACCGCAATCGGCTTCAATTAAATGATCGCAGTGTACAGTAGTAGGTACAGCCGTTTTAGATTTACCGGCATTCATAAATTGCAAAAGCGCCATTTGAGCAGTAGCATCTTGCATGGCTACACGATCGGGATTAAAAAGCACATAGTGAGCTCCGCGATTATACGGTTTTAGTGGATTATCAGGAGAAAGATGGGCATATAAAATTTTTTCGCTGAGCGTTAACGGACGAGCCAATTCATTTCTTACTGCAGCAACTAAAGAAGGAAGTTTTTGATAGAAATTTTGTATGATTTGTAAATCGAAAGGCATATTTTATTACTTTTTACAAGTGAATTAGTGAATTTGATTGCAAATATACATAATATTGAAAAACAAACGATATCAATTCAGGCATTTAATTACTTATTTAAGCAATTTTATTATTTACATTAAAAAAGCGCTTACCATAAAAATGATAAACGCTTTTCAAAACATAAAAAAACTCTACTCTACTCTACTCTTAATATCTTTTACTCTGAATTTTTTGAACCATGTATTTTAAAGGATCAGTTCTAAATACACCTGATACTAATAAAATACATCCTGCAGAAAATAACACATAACCCATTGTTCCGGTTAAAATTTGAGTGAAGAACAAGGTAATAATGCTTAACCCTAGTGTTAATCTGATAATACTTGAGGTTTTTCCAATGTTGTTTATCATATTCAAAAAGTTTAGGTTGGTTGATTATCTTTTGTAACTATATAACAGTGTTCGTTTAAAATTGTTTATTGCTTGCTGCATTTTTTTTATTTTTCTTTGTTTTTTTACAAAGAAACAAACTATAAATATCCGATATATAGATGTTTATGGTTATTTGTTAAAAAATGCAAATTAAAAATTATTACTTTATTTATCTTGTTTTAGTTGTTCCTTGTAAGTGGTAATGGTGTACTCTTCGGGTACAAAAAATTCTGTTGGAGCTATCTCTTTTTTTATTATCCGTTTTGCGGTCATAGTAGTTATTTCATCTCCATTAATTTTCTGACTACTCAAAATAAACCCTTTCAATCCTTTATAAAGCAAAAAGTTAACATCTTCTCCTCCAATTCTTTCAGTAACAAACACAATATCTTTCATTTTCTCTTTTGTTTCTTTATTATACACCGTAATAATGTATTTCTTACAGGGATAGCCTAAAATAGTTTTTGTTTCTCTCGTTTTCTTTATTTTAATATCGAAAATAGACAAAGAAGCTGCAATATCGTCGGCATAATAAAGTATTCCTACTCTATCATCTTCAATATCAGTTAAATTAGCTAGAAAAACACTATCGGCATTGGCTATTACCCGCATAGTAGTTTCACCGGTAACTACCGTTTGTTTGGTATTATTGCCGGATACTAAATAACTGATTTGCTTAGGCATACCCATAAGTTCATCGGGAGCAATTCCTTTATATGTTACCGAAAAAAATATTTCTGCCGACAATACTTGTTGTGCATAGAAATTAACTATACTACACAAGCTGAAAAATAATATGAAGTAAATTTTCATCCGAATAGATTTTTAGTACGCCTTATCTTATTGTACAATTTATGACCTGTATTACTTAAACAAAGCCCTACTAAAAAGAGGGCTTTTGTTTACTAAAGAATTTCTTGTAAAAGGGTTCGGTTAATTTTTAGCGGGACTTACTTTTTTTACTGATTTTTTAGTTTCCGCAGGTTTTATTGTTGCATCGTCCGATTTTAAGGATTTAAGCTGATTTTCTAATTTAATAATTTTTAATTCTTGATTATTAATTGTTTTAAGCAAAGAGTTCAATTCTTCGTTTTCGATGGTGCTCGGATATTGTTCTTCTACACGTTGAAGAAAATCGGACAACACATTCATATAGTTCATAAATGCTTCGTAGGGAGAATCGTATGGACTATAATGAGCGGGAGATCCATTAGTGAAATGTTTGGTGCACATGTAGTAAAAATGGTCGCTACTTTGAAGATTCATCCAATCGTATTGCAACGATTTATCGTTACATAACCTAACTCTTTCTCCCACCATATATAATTTTTGTAAGGCTTCATTTTGCAAATCGTTGCCGGTAAAAGCACTTAAATCTTTTTCTTCATCAGCCCACGAAATAGGGAAAGGAGAAGAAATTACATCGGCCGGTTTAACTTTTTCAACTATTTCGGATGGTGTAGCAAAAGAAATTTTATTCATAAGCGCATGATAGGGCAAGGCTTTCATAAAATCAAATATACCGTTTTCTCGGGTATTTAATTCACCCAAAGCGGTATAACTCATACCAATACTAACAAACTCCTCTTTTTCGGGCAGTTCGGCTATCCAATGAATATATTTTTCGGCAGTTAACGGATATTGATCCCAACTCCAGTTTGAAAAACGAAACGACACATCATCGCTCAACTTAAAGTTTCGGGTCATCAATTTTAGTTTGCTGTAAGGATGGTTGTAAATATAATTCGGACTTTTCCATCCGAGTATATGTTTAGCTCCTTCGGTAAGCATGCATTTATAGCCCATTTTTGATACCAACTCACCTAATTCATCTGAATAAATTAGCTCCGTATTTCTAAAAGTGACCGGATTTTTACCAAAAAGCATTTCAATTTTTTGGGCATGTTTTTTTACTTGTACCTTAAACTCTTCTTCGTCGAAAATTGACGACAAGGAATGCGCATAGGTTTCGGATAAAAATTCGACACTACCGGTATCGGCAAGCGCTTTAAAACTATCAATAACCTCGGGCGAATACTGTTCTAACTGTTCCAAAGCAATACCCGAAATTGAAAATGACACTTTAAACTTCCCGTTGGAGTTTTTAATCATTTCTAAAAGAGCCTGATTGGCAGGCAAATAACAAACCTCAGTAAGATGGCGAATTTTTGCTTCGTTTACGTAATCATCGTAGTAGTAATGATCGTTTCCGATTTCAAAAAAACGATATCTCTTTAGTTGCAAGGGCTGCTGTAAGGTAAAATAAAAACAAATTGACTTCATATCTTATTGTATTGTTTATTCGTTGCTTTATTTACTGTAAACTCGTTAGTACCATCCAAGTACTTTATTATAGACATCGCGCACTTTTTGTCCGGCAATTTCCCAAGTAATATGATCTACTTCATACTTACCTTTTTCGTGCAAGGTTTTATACATTGCCGGGTACTTTACAATAGAATATATGGCATCAGCCATTGCGTCAATATCCCAGTAATCAATTTTAATAGCGTTATTTAGTATTTCGGCACAACCGGATTGTACAGACACAATACTTGGAGTTCCAACCTGCATGGCTTCTAACGGCGAAATTCCAAAAGGTTCAGATACCGAAGGCATAATATACACATCACTTTCGGCAAGCATTTCATGCACTTGATTACCTCTAAGAAACCCTGTAAAATGGAATTTATCGGCAATATTACGTTGCGCAGCCAAGTGAATCATTTGATTCATCATATCGCCACTACCTGCCATAACAAAGCGCACACCATCGGTTTTCTCTAATACTTTGGCTGCTGCTTCTACAAAATACTCAGGTCCTTTTTGCATGGTTATTCTGCCTAGAAAAGTAACTACTTTATCCTTTCTAAGAGTTTTTTTAAAGCGTTCAGGGTTTTCTAAAGGCGATACGGCATTATGAACCGTAGTTACTTTAGACGGATGTTGGTGGTATTTTTCAATAACCGTTTGGCGGGTTAAATTACTCACTGTAATAATATGATTTGCTTCATCCATCCCTCGTTTTTCTATATCGTAAACTTGTGGATTTACATTTCCTCTGCTTCGATCAAAATCGGTAGCATGCACATGAATAACCAAGGGTTTACCGGAAATCTGTTTGGCAAAAATTCCGGCAGGATAAGTTAACCAATCGTGCGAGTGGATAATATCAAAATCGCCGGCATGAGCAATAACGCTTGTTGCCGCTTCGTAATTAGATATCTCTTCCATTAAATTGCTGGGATATACCCCCGAAAAATTGATGCATCCCAAATCGTTGGTAGCAATTCTGCGAAAATCGTAACGAATATAGTTTCTATAATAAAAGTATTCGTCGGGGTGCATTAAATTACCGATTCGATAATTAACATGATCCCAGTTATTATCTTTCCAAACTACCGGTAAACAATTAGCACCAATAATTTTAAGAAAACTCCTATCTTCGTCACCGTGTGGTTTAGGAATTACAAATTTTATTTCTAAATCGGGCTGTAAAGACATGCCTTTAGTAAGACCGTAGCTTGCAGTACCTAAACCTCCTAAAATATGAGGAGGAAATTCCCAACCAAACATTAACGCTTTCATCTATTATTTTCAGATTTGAAATTACAACTTAACACATTACTTATTTTGTTCTTCTTCAAACTTTTTTAGAATGCTAAGCATACGTAGTATTTCGCTTACATTCATTGCAAAAGACATAGCTCCATGACCCTTAAAAGGAGGATTTCCGTCGTAAAGCTCGTTTAAAGTACCAATACACAATTCACTCATTTCGCTCTCAAAACCTATTCGTCTTCTTTCTAAAAAAGAAAGCCCGCTCATTTTATACACTTTTAAATAAGCTTCAGAAAAAGCACCCATTAGCCAAGGCCACACTGTTCCGTTGTGGTAATTATAACTTCGGCCTACTTCATCGCCTCTGTACTCGGGACGGTAAAAACCACTTTGCGGACTCAAACTTCTTAGCCCTTTGGGAGTTAATAGTTCTCGGGTAACTATATCTACAATTGATTTTTGTTGGGCCTTATCCAATGTAGAATATGGCAAAGAAACTGCAAAAATCATATTGGGTCTTACTTCCCAATCTTTGTAATTATTTACCACATAATCGTGCAAATATTTACCATTCCAAAACGTACGAATAAAAGATTGTTTGGCAAATTCTGCCTGATAGTTTAACACATCGGCTTCGTACTCATTATCCATTTGACGAGCCAAATCGGCTCCAAATTTCAGCGCATTGTACCACAACGCATTTATCTCAACAAGGTATCCTGTTCTGGGAGTAACCGGTTTTCCCCATGCCACACCATTCATCCACGAAACAGGTTTATCATAACCGTTTGTATGCAATAATCCGTCATCAGAAAGCGATAAGTTTGGATGTTGATTTTGTCGGATAAATGTTAATACACCGAACAACACATCTCCATACTCTTCTAATGCTTCTTTAATAGAAGTTTTATAGGCATACTGTTGAATGCACCACACAAACCACAGCAACACATCAGGGTCTTGGAGCTCGTTAATATGTGAGTTATGAGGCTGATGATTGATATAATTAGTAATGGCGGCTACAGCAGTGCTCATTATTCGTTTGTAAAAAGGAATATCATCTACGGCTAAAGATACGCCGGGCAGTGCTACAAACTGGTCTCTGGCACGACATTTAAACCAGGGATAACCTGCCATCAAATAGTGTCCGTCGCCAATTTTATTATAAAATTGTTGGCCGGCATTTTTTAAGCAATTAAAAAAATCTAAACGTGAGGTTCTTTTAGCAAGTTCTTCGGAATAAAGTTTTTTAAATTTAGTGGTATCGGCCACCGAAACTCCTGCAGAAAAGAAAACGCTTTCTCCCTTTTTTATAGGCATTTCAAAATATCCGGGCACATACAAATCTTCTTTAAAATCGTACCCTCGTTCTTGTTCTTTATAATACTCTACACCACGGTACCAATGGGGTTGAAAAACAAAATTTACCGGCTTAGAAAATTGCATGCATAAACTCGGATAATTGGGATACAAGCAAGTTGAAATACCGTTTTCAATTTCCTGATATTCTTTATTTAGCTGGTCATTTTCATGACACAACTCATTTACACTTCTAAATGCCAACAAAGGATTAAACCTCATGGTTACCGGAGAGCGTGCCTCAAGTAAGGTATATTTGAGCAAAATTCTATTTTCGTGTGAGATAAAAATTCTTTCTTTCGAAAACACAACGCCTCCTACCCTGTAAGTTGTAGCGGCTACCGTTTCGATATTAAATTCTCGGATATATTTGTGCCCTTTAGGACTGTAATTATCTCCTTCAAACTTATGAATACCCATATGAAACTCGGCTCCATGTTGGATTACTGTTTCGTCGAAAGAAGAAAGCAGTACATAGTTATCTTCACTTAATTCGGGTAATGGCACTACTAAAAGCCCATGATATTTACGTGTATTACAATCTATCACGGTTGTAACACTGTATGCGCCCGACTTGTTGGTGCGTAACATCTCTTTAGTCAAGGACTTTTCGAGATTAATAAGAAGTGTTTTATCGAAATTTAAATAACTCATAAACGTACTTTAAAAGCTGTTATTCTTAGTATTCAGGCGCAATTTAGCAAATTGTTTTCAAACTTATATGTTTTTCTACTAAAATCAAAACTATTCTAAAACATAAAAACACCCTCATAAGGGTGTTTTATTGCCAAAAAAAAAGGAATTGCCGTATAAAACAATTCCTTTTTGTATTTTGATAGTAAAAATTATACTCTCTTTTCTTTGATACGAGCTTTTTTACCGGTAAGTGCACGTAAGTAATACAATTTAGAACGGCGTACTTTACCCACTTTGTTTACTTCTATCTTTTCGATAAAAGGCGAGTTCATTGGGAAAATACGTTCAACACCAACATTATCCGACATTTTTCTTACCGTAAATCGTTTTGCATCTTGGTGTCCTACAATTTTAATAACTACACCACGGTATTCCTGAATACGTTCTTTGTTTCCTTCAATAATACGATATGCCACAGTAATGGTATCGCCACTTTTAAACTCCGGATGTTTTTTATCTCCGGCAAATGCTTGTTCAGCAATTTTAATTAAGTTCATTTTTTTTGTTGTTATAATGAAACATCTTTAAGAGCAACATTCACAGACCTCTCTTCATTCTGCCAGCGGTTACTCAAAAACGGAGTGCAAATTTAGATATTTTTTTTGTGCCCACAATAGATGATGCAAGAAAAATCACAAATTTTATAACCTTACTGCTTTTTAAACAGCTACAGAGCCGTGTTCATTACAAAATATACTTATCTTTGACCTTGCAAAAATTATTGCTCTATTTTTGAAGCTTAAACAATTAATTCATGTATCTTAAAAAATTTATAGTTCCTTTTTTAATACTCGTACTCCTTTCAATAGGCAAAACAACTCAAGCTACGGATAGCATTACTTGTAAAATATGGGTAGACTCGGTTTTTGCAACCATGACTCCCGACGAACGTATTGGGCAGCTATTTATTTATAACTCTCCTGCCCAAAACGATACACACACCCTAAACACATTAATTCGTGCAATTAATGAACAACATATTGGGGGAATTCTTTTTTGGGATGGTAAAATTAAAGATCAGGCTGAACTGACAAATGCAGCACAAACAACAGCAAAAATTCCTTTAATGATTTGCATGGATGGCGAATGGGGATTATCCATGCGACTTAAAGACGGACTCCGATACCCTAAAAAAACTACACTCGCCGCATTGACTGACGAACAACTTATTTACGAACTGGGAGTTGAAATAGGCCGACAATGCAACGAAATGCGCATACATGTAAATTTCGACCCCGTAGTTGATGTAAATCTAAATCCCGATAATCCGGTAATAAACTCACGTTCTTTTGGCGATAATCCCACAGATATTGCCCGCAAAGCCTCGCTTTATTATGAAGGAATGAGAAGCAAAAATATACTGGCTGTTGCCAAACACTTTCCCGGTCATGGAGACACCTTTCAAGATTCGCACAACGAACTCGCTATTGTATCGCACAACACAAAAGAATTGAACGAAATAGATCTATATCCTTTTAAAAAACTTATTGAAAAAAATATTCCCGGCATCATGGTGGGACATATCGCTGTTCCGGCTATCGATTCGACCAATATGCCCGCTTCTTTATCGCCCACAATAATAAACGGCTTGCTTAAAAACGACTTGAAATTTGAAGGATTAGTTTTTACCGATGCCATGAAAATGAAAGGTGTAAG
>JAFGVL010000084.1 GCA_016938015.1 Paludibacteraceae bacterium | reverse complement strand
TTTAAGTTTATAATAAAAGTAATTTTTGGTTGTCTTTTATAATTAAACCGCACAAAGTTTTTTTTACCCTACTTTTTTATAAAATTATTTTTGTTTCCCATTTTCATTTAGTTTATTTCTTTCTGAATTATTATCGGGAAGCTCTTGTTTGTTTTTGTTTTCAATTAGTTGTTGTCGATGCAGTTCTTTTGTTTCTTTAGCGGTATTTTCGCGAACTTGTTCACGTATTTGTAATTTATTTTCATCCATCATTTTTTCTACAGGTTGATTTGTTCCTTTTTTTTCTTGTTGAGAGAGTTGATCCTTTTGTTCTTTTAATATGTTTTGTTGTTCTACAGAGAGCGATTGCATAAAAGCTTTTCTTTTTTCGTCTTTATTTAAACGGTTATTTTCTAAAATAGCTATTTGTTCTGCCGTAAGCGAAGCCCGAAACTTATCGTTGTTTGTTTTGTTTGGGGTTAATTGGGTTTTATTTTGTTCAATTTTAGCCGATTGTGTTTGCAAATAAGGTTGTTCTACCGGTTTGATATCTTGTTTGTTTGGTTCTTGTTCGTTATTTATATTTAATTGAGGGCCACTTATATTATTAATTTTTTCATTTTCAATAATAGTGGTTTTCTTTTTTTCTATTACGTTAGTTGATTCATCCTGACTTTCTGATAATACTTTATTTATTTCATTTTCTAAAGACGGATGTAAATTAACCGGCTGTTTTTTTTCTGCATCACTTGTAACCTCAAAGCCTCCATCTGATTTTAGTTTTGCTGTATATCCCGCAGTAATTATCACTTCATTTTGTAGCTTAGGTTCTATTACTTTTACTTTACCTGATAAACACTTTACTTTATAGTTTGTGTTTCGAGATAAAACCGTAAATGTAGTTCCTAAAACTATGGTTTTTCCATTTGGAGATATAACTTCAAATTTTTTTCCTTTTTGAACGTAAAATGTGCCTTCTCCATTTAATGTTACTGTGCGAGAAAATCTCCAATAAAATGGTTTGTAGGAAATTGTTGATTGCCCATAAACAGTTACTTTCGAATTGTCGGGTAATAAAACATCAACTTGCTTTGCTAGTGAAGTTTCAATTGTTTTTGTGTGAAAATACATAACCGAAAAACTACTTATCAAAACTGCAATAACTGCGGCAGCAGCATATTTGAAAGTAAATAAATAAATTGTTTTAGGAGTTTTTGTAAGCGCTTGTTTTGTTTCTAATTTGTTCAACAATTCAGGCCAAATTTCTTCTTTGCGTTTACTCCACGAGATAACACTATCTGAACTTATATCCATTATTTTTTGATTTAAGTCAGTTTGTTTTTTAGTATGTTTCTTGTTGGCTGTCATTTTATTGCAATACTTTTTTTAAAAAAGTTAAGGTACTACTCATTCTTTTCTCAACCGCTTTTTCACTTAAATTGAGTCGCTCTGCAATTTCGTGATATTTAAGTCCTTCTATGCGCGACATTAAAAAAACGCTTCGTTGTTTTTCTGTTAGTTTGGCTAATGCCTTTTGATATTTTGTAAAAAGCTCTTTGTATTCTATCTCATCTTCCGGAGAAACAGCATTTTTATTGCTAGTTAAAGAGTTTAAGTAATTTATTTCCAGTGTTTTTCTTCTGTATTTACTGATAGACATATCTCCGGCTATTTTATATAAGAGATGAATGGCTGTTTTCGGATCAACCTCTATTTGTTTTTCCCACAGCCGTAAAAAAACATCTTGGGCTAAATCCGATGCTTCATCAGCCCCTACGCCTCTGTAAAAAAGGTAGCTCCGAACTGCATTGAAATAGGAATCAAACAAATATTTAAACTCTTCTTTTGTCATTTTCTTTTATTATTATCCGCATAAGTAATAGTATACCCTACTGTTATTCAAAAATAGTTATCTTATCCATTAAAATTCTTTTCTTTATTTTTCAAATCAAAAATAGGTAAAATTTTCTCAATAGATTCTTGTCTGTTATAAATTCTGTTGTTGGTGGTGATCAATGAAAATTAGTTGTTTTAAAACTTGGTTGCGATAATGATTAAGCAGGAAATAAAAGAAGCGAATCAATTATCGACCTTTTTTTGTATTTTTACCCCTGTAAAATTAGTTGAAATGTATGGAAGAGTTATGTCTGTTATTTGAACAATATACCGGAAAAACCCCTACCGAAGTAACCAAATTGAAAGTTGCAGGTTCTAATCGCTTGTATTATCGTTTATCCAATACTAATATAAGGGTTGTGGGAGTAATAGGAGAGTCGTTGGAAGAAAACAAGGCTTTTGTGGAACTGGCAAAGCATTTTGCCGAAAACCACTTGCCTACGCCACGAATATATGCTTATACTTCCGATTATCGTTATTATATTCAGGAAGATTTAGGGGATGTGTCGTTGTTTGATTTTTGTGAAAACGGTATTAAAACAGGCGTGTTTTCAAAAAATGAAAAAGCAATGTTATTGAAAACCATCGAGTTCTTACCACGTTTGCAAGTTGAAGGAGCTCGAGAGTTAGATTTTTCTTATTGTTATCCGCAACCCGAATTTGATAGAAATACCGTGTTGTGGGATTTAAATTACTTCAAATATTGTTTTTTGAAAACTATCGGTATTGATTTTTTGGAACCACAGTTGGAAGTTGATTTTCAGCAATTGGCAAGCGATTTATTGGAAGAAAAATCGGATACTTTTTTATACCGCGATTTTCAGGCTCGTAATGTGATGATAAAAGATAATCAACCGTATTTTATCGATTTTCAGGGAGGTAGAAAAGGACCTGTTTATTATGATGTAGCTTCTTTTGTGTGGCAAGCAAAAGCCAATTATCCGCCACAACTACGTGAAGACCTACTTGCTCATTACCTTACAGCCTTACAACACTATCAACCAATAGATGAGGCTAATTTTAGAAAGAAACTTCAGCTTTTTGTGCTTTTTCGCACCTTGCAAGTATTAGGCGCTTATGGTTTTAGAGGTTATTTTGAGCAAAAACCTCATTTTGTTGAAAGTATTCCTTTTGCCATTGATAATCTTAGGGAGTTATTAAAAAATGATTTTTCTAAGTATCCATATCTAATCGAATTACTTCATGCACTTTGTGAGTTACCTAGGTTTGGCAATTTTAATTCTACTGATGGGGGAACTTTAAGTCAACCTGTTAGTGAGATACTTGATAACAGTAAGTTGACTGTAACGGTAACTAGTTTTTCGTATAAAAAAGGAATTCCTGATGATGAATCGGGCAATGGAGGCGGTTATGTGTTCGATTGCCGAGGAATGCATAATCCCGGCAGATACGAGGAGTATAAACAGCTTACGGGCTTGGATAAACCGGTGATTGATTTCTTGGAAAAAGAAGGAGAGATACAAGGTTTTTTACAATCGGCGTACAAATTAGCGGATGCGCATATTCAAGATTTTTTGAAACGCGGATTCTCACATGTGATGTTTAGTTTTGGATGTACCGGCGGACAACATCGTTCGGTATATTGCGCTCAACATTTGGCAGCATATGTTGCCGATAAATACGGGGTAAAAGTAAAGCTTAACCACCGCGAACAAAATATTAAAAAGGAATTACACTGAGTTGAAAACTTTATAACTTTCAACTTTCAACTTTTAACTTTTAACTTCTCATGAAAGCCATGCTATTTGCTGCCGGATTAGGCACACGTTTAAAACCTCTTACCGATACAATGCCCAAAGCGATGGTTCCTATTGCCGGAAAACCTTTGTTGGAACATGTTATAAAAAAATTAATAGCTGCAGGTTTTAATGAAATAATTATCAATGTACATCATTTTTCGGAGCAAATTGTTTCTTTTCTTAAAGCAAATAACAACTTTGGTGTGCGTATAGAACTATCCGACGAAAGTGATTTACTGCTCGAAACAGGAGGAGGAATTAAAAAAGCAGCTGCTTTTTTTGATGATGGAATGCCTTTTTTAGTACACAACGTAGATATTTTGTCGGATGTTGATTTATGTGCTTTATACAACAGTCACGTACAACAAAATGCGATGGCCAGTTTGTTGGTTAGTAAACGTGCAACCTCTCGTTATTTGCTTTTTAATGCAGAAAATAATTTACAGGGATGGATTAACGAAAAAACGGGCGAAACAAAGTCGCCACTATCAGATTTTAATCCGGCTTTATACAGCAAATATGCTTTTGC
>JAFGVL010000083.1 GCA_016938015.1 Paludibacteraceae bacterium | reverse complement strand
TTTGAAGTGGTTTTGAATAACTTTCGTAAAACGGATATTTGGATAGGAAGCTTAGCCAATAGTATGGCAGAGTTAATTGCAACCGATGAACGACACGGACTGTTTAAAGCGGCTAATAACAAACAAGTATATAGTTTTAACAACAGAACAACTCCCACAGGAGGAAATGATTTTTGGGAAAGCGGAGTTGCTCATCCAGATGTAATCTTGGCTGATATGATAAAGGTATTTCATCCTGAAATGATGAAAGAACATCCATTTGTATATGTAAATAAACTGGAATAAAAGCAGCTTCTAATCGGCTCAAATACTTTCTGCCTCTTTTTAATGTAATAGGTGGCTAATCGGAGTCGAAGCCACCTATACAAAAAAAACAACTAGTAAATCATATAAGTTATTTATCTTTGCACCAAAACTAATCTATGCCGATAAATCGCACAAATAGTCATCGTAACACCCTCCTATTTATAGGTTTACTGTTGTTGTGTGCCTTGTTTTTTATTGTCGATTTAGTTTTTGGAAGCATTTCTATTCCATTAAGCGATGTAATCAAATCATTTACAGGGCAAAACGAGCAATCTACTTACAACGAAATAATCATTAACTTTCGCTTACCTAAAGCACTTACCGCCATACTTGCCGGAGCAGCACTTTCTGTTGCAGGATTATTGATGCAAACGCTTTTTCAAAATCCACTTGCCGGACCCGATGTGCTTGGTGTAAGCTCCGGTGCAAGCTTAGGTGTAGCTTTATTTTTGATGGTTGGTAGTTTTTTACCGTTTGTAGGCATCCATTCAGGATTAGGTATTGTAATAGCTGCAGTTATTGGGGCTGTAGGCATCTTATTATTGATGCTAAGTGCGTCGGTAAAAATACGCAATTCGGTTTCCTTACTTATTATAGGTATTATGGTTGGAAGCATGACCGGAGCTATGGTAAGCATCATTCAAAATTACAGTAATCCGGATGCATTAAAACTATTTGTGGTATGGACACTAGGAAGCCTTTCGGCAGTTAGCTGGACCTACATGCAACTAATGGCTCCTTTAGTTATACTCGGTTTAGGTATTAGTTTTTTTATTCAAAAACAATTAAATGCATTGTTGTTAGGAGAAAACTATGCTTCCGGTTTAGGGGTAGCGGTATTTCGAGTACGATTTTTAATTATTATTGCAACGGGAATACTTGCCGGTGCCACAACTGCTTTTACCGGACCTATTGCCTTTATTGGCGTTGCAGTTCCTCATATAGCTCGTGGTTTATTTCGTTCATCCAATCATAAAATTATACTTCCGGCGTCACTACTTTGTGGTAGCGGATTACTTTTAGTTTGTGATATAGTAAGCCAAATTAGCATTTACACAATTCCTATAAATGCTATCAGTTCGTTATTTGGAGCTCCTTTAATTATTTGGATAATACTAACAAACGGCAAAAAACAAGTATGATACTATCCACAAAATCCCTTTCAATAGGATATAAAAAAACATGCATTCAACAACACTTAAACTTACAAATTCGTACCGGCGAAATGATTTGTTTAATTGGCCCAAATGGATGTGGAAAATCTACGTTGCTACGCACCTTATGTGGTTTGCAAAAACCTATTAGCGGCAGCTTTGAACTTAAAGAAAAAGATTTTAAACTACTCACAACTAACGAAAAAGCCTTATTATTTGCCTTTGTATTAACCGACAAAGTAAGTATTGACAATATGACAGTAGTTGATTTAGTTTTTACCGGACGTTATCCTCATACTACTTGGTTAGGCAACCGTACAAAAAAAGACAAGCTAAAAGTTGATGAAGCCATCGATATGGTGCACCTTTCTCACAAAAAAAACTCCTTTATAAATGAGCTTTCTGACGGAGAAAAGCAACGTGTAATGATAGCGAAGGCCTTAGCTCAAGATACGGCTCTCATTTTTTTAGACGAACCTAGCTCTCATTTAGATTTACCCAACAGGGTAGATATCATGTTACTATTACATCGTTTGGCTAAAGAAACAAATAAAGCCATTGTGCTTTCTACACACGAACTAGACCTTGCCATACAAACAGCCGACAAACTCTGGCTAATGCACGAAAACGGTGTAGAAACAGGAGAACCCGACTCTATGAAAATAAAAATACTAATCGAAAAAACATTTGCTTCCAACTCCGTAGAAATTGATAGCACTACCGGCAATTTTAAGCTAAAAATATAACAAAAAAGGGCTGAAAAAATCAGTCCTTTTATACTTTAATTAAACTTTACGTTGTTTATTTTTCTTTTTCTGTCGAAGAGCTAAATAAACCATACCCGATAAAACAGTTAACACACCTAAACCGCCAAAACCATATTTATCAATCAACGAAGGGGTTTTTTCTTTCGGTTTTACCTTGGGTGTCGATTGGTTTAAATTTTTATAAATTACCTTGGCCTGCTCTCTCTTATATACCGATTTTTTTTTGCTTTCTACAACTTTATCTTTTTCATCAACTTTAATTGGGGTTAACTTAACAGGGACATCAATCTCGTCGGTCATACGTAACACATCGTTAATATCTATGCTGGTGGCGCCGTATTTTTCAAGATCTTTATTTGTAATTTGGTCGGTTACAGACCACATGGCATATTGACCTTTATAGTTCTGTTTGGCATTGAACTCAATGTGTTGAGCTAATTTAACCACATCCTTTTTTGCCATATTATCAACAATATAAATTGTATGTGCATCGGGCGGAGTATCATAGTACTCGCCACACATAGCAAAAATATTATAGGATTTTACACCATTGGCAGGTAAGTTAAAAGTAGCACTTTTAGTAACTATCATTGTTTGGTATTGGTGTTGCACAGGAACTAATTGCGTTCCCGGTAAAATTTGCAACACAAAAGCAGAATCGGTATTATTATGCAGCACTATTGCCATACAATCGCCATAATGAGAACCATCGGTACCCGACAAGCGATAATCTATGAGTCTTTTTTCAGCTGCATCCTTAATACTTAAGGGTTTGCTACGCACTTGTTGTATGCCAAAAGCAGAAAGCCCGCAAGTAACAAAAACCACTAGCAAAAGGAGCTGAAATGCTCTCGTTTTCATAAAATAATACAAATTAATCTTCATTTAGCCAGCAAAAGTAAAACATATTTTTAACATTTAAGCAACTTTTATTTTGAAATTATCATTTCACAATGAATACAATCAAATTGCAGTCTCAACTTATTTTCCTGAAAAGAAAGATACAAAGGTTCTGTAAATATATATTTTAGGGCTGATTGATTAGGATAACGAGCACATGCTCCGAGGCTGTATTTTAAACAATGCTTGGTAAACATTAACGGCACATTTTTAGGCATTGCATTTTCGAAAGAAAGTGCAATTTTTTCCACGCCATGTTGTTCATAAAACGCACGAGCCAAGTTATTATGCACATTATCTAAATACGTTAATTCTTTTTGTGGATAGATGTGATTGGTTGGTTTTATAGGCATTGTAATTACCTTGTGCGATTCGCTACGAGCTTGCTCCAACTTTTCTATTGCCATTCTTCGCCATTCTGACAAATAAGAAGCCGGTATAAAATAAGCTGATGTCAAATCTAAGTCGATACGTGTAACTACAAAATTTGTATTTCCCAATTTAGATAACTGAGTTCGGATAGTTTCGAGAGCCTTTTCTGCTTGTTGAGCTTTTTGTTTATCGATAGTACAAGCAACGGTAACTTGATTAGCATCTTCATCGACCAGTTCCAACAAAAAACCTGTTTTAGTTTCAGAGAAACGACAGTTTACAGCTATTTTTCGTTCAGCAGATTTTTTATTGAGTAGTTTATCAAACTCACTATCGTAATTACGAAAAATTTCAGTCCTTTTTTTTACCGGAGGCATTTGAGCAGGGTAAATCAAAACTCCTTCTGCCCTATTTATGCGAAATCCGGTAAAACCGTTTGCACCAAAAAAGCACAAACCATCGCCATTATGCAGTTGTACATCGCTATCCAATCGGATAAACGTATTTGTTATTTCTTGCACTCTACCAATACGCTCTCCGGTAGATTTTGGCGTATCAAAAGAAGTAATGTTTGAATTCCGTCCGTTTAAAAAATAAGAACTAGCGCCTCTTTGAAAGGTTTTTGAAAGGTTGGGCGTAAAAAAGAAAGTAGTTTTGCCCGACGATAATTTTTTGTACTGCGACGTTCCTTCAAAAATAGCATCCAGTTTTTTACGGTAAAAAGCAGTCACATTTTTCACATAATCCTGTTCTTTTAATCTACCTTCAATTTTAAAAGAACGAATACCTGCCTCCAATAAATCACCTAAATAGTCGGATAAATTTAAATCTTGAAGCGATAACAAATGTTTATTTTTAATCAAAACCTGTCCGTTTGCATCCACTAAATCGTACGGCAAGCGGCAGTATTGAGCACATTCGCCACGATTTGCCGAACGTCCGCACATAGCCTGACTAATATAACACCGGCCACTGTAACTCACACACAAAGCTCCTTGCACAAAAAACTCTAATGGAACAGAAGTTTGGGACGAAATGGTTTTTATCTGTTCTAAAGTAAGTTCGCGCGCTAATACCACTTGCGAGAAACCCGCTTTTTCTAAAAACTGAACCTTTTCTACTGTTCTATTATCAGTTTGAGTACTTGCATGCAACGCTATTGGAGGGATGTTCATTTGCAAAACACCCATGTCTTGTATAATTAATGCATCCGTTCCAATTTCATATAATTGATGGATAATTTTCTCTGCTTCGTCCAATTCTTCATCAGCTATAATGGTATTTAGAGCCACATACACCCGTGCATTGAATTGGTGAGCATAGTTAATTAATTGCTTTATATCTTGTATTGAATTAGCAGCAGAGGCACGAGCACCAAACTTAGGAGCGCCAATATATACCGCATCGGCACCATGATTGATGGCAGCTAAACCACAATCGAGATTTTTTGCCGGAGAAAGAAGTTCAATAGATTTCATGTTTCAAATTTGAAGATTTCAAGTTAAAGAAACACTACTTGTGTTTTAGACCTTTTATCTCAGTAGTTTTTAAATAATTAATAAAAGAGGCAATAGATTGAGAAATTAGTGTAATATTATTGATTAAGTCAGTTCCAAGTTCTTGACTTATATATTCACGATGAATTGCCCTATGAATCTGTGAACGAACTTCACCTGCGGAACCTTTATATATTAAAAGAAAAGCTATGAATTCTTTATTATTATCTTTTTCAAAACCTTCAGCAATATTATCCATTACAGAACCACTCGCTGCAAGTATCTGTGATTTAAAACGGAAATCTTTTTGAATCAAGTCAATATCCTTTATTGAATGATATAAATTTTTATCAAATTCCTTTGATTTTTTCCAAATTTCTAAATCTTCAAAGCGATAAACGGTTGCCATATTTAAAGCGAAACTTTATTTAACATGAAACTAGAAACATGAAATTTGAAACTTAATGAATATCATTAATATCAAACGGAGTTTCTTGATACACAAAGTAATTCAACCAATTGGTAAATAGCAAATTGGCATGCGAACGCCAACGAACAACAGGAGGGTTAGAAGGATTGTTATCTTTGTAGTAATTACGAGGTATTTCTATCGCTAACCCTTTTTTTACATCACGTTTGTATTCAACATCAAGAGTGCCGGGGTTATATTCAGAATGACCGGTAACAAAAAACTCCCGTCCATTTCTGGCAGAAACCATATACACACCTGAATCTTTAGATTCTGAAAGTATTGTCAAAGACTTATTTTTAAGGATATCCTCTTTTTTTATTTCAGTATGTCTACTATGAGGCGCATAAAAAACATCATCAAATCCTCTAAAGATAGGATTCAATGGTGTATTTACGGAGTGTTCAAAAACGCCAAACATTTTTTTTGTCAGTTCGTATTTAGGTATGCCGTAATAATGATACAAAGCGGCTTGAGCCGACCAGCATATAAAAAATGAAGAAGTTACATTGGTTTTTGCCCAATCAAATATTTCTTTAAGTTCGTCCCAATAATCTACTTTTTCAAAGGGCAAAAGTTCTACAGGCGCTCCGGTAACAATAAAACCATCAAACTTTTGTTTTTTTATTTCATTAAAGTTGGTGTAAAAAGTTTTCATGTGCTCAATAGAGGTGTTTTTTGAAACATGGCTCTTAAGCTTAATAAAACTCAAATTTACTTGTAAGGGAGAATTAGAAAGCACCCGAATCAAATCTGTTTCGGTTGTTATTTTTATGGGCATTAAGTTGAGAAAAGCAATATTTAGAGGACGAATATCTTGTGCAGAAGCACGTGAAGCATCTATCACAAATATATTTTCTTGTTTCAGCAACTCTATAGCCGGAAGCTTATCGGGAATATTTAATGGCATAACTTAATGTACGATTTGACAATTTACGATTTAAAGAAACAAAGATAATATTTAATGATGAATGATGAATTTAAATATCATACAAGATTTTGTATTTCATTCTTCGTTCTTAATTCTTCATTCTACATTTATTTATAGTATTTTCGATAAATATCTCGATACGCTTTTGTTTCCAAAAAATGAACTAAAAAGCTATCTACTTTAGCCTGTAGTTCGATGGACGAAGGTCGCATTGCCCACGATTGCATTTGAGTAAAACTAATGGCGGTTTGTATATCTATTTCGGGCAATAAGGTAGCGTTTATTCGGGCTACTTGAGCATCACACACAGCAAAATCGATATCTCCTTTTGCTACCATCATAATTAATTGTTCGGCTTCGTAGTTTGGCATTTCTTTAATAAAAATAGTATCCGCAATTTCACTTTCTAAGTTTTTAAGTCGAAGTAAGCTGGGCGAATTAGAAGGAACATACACTGTTTTTTTTGCCAATAACAACTGATTACGAAGTGGTTGTATGCCATTATTATATTCCGCTTTGCGCTGCACAAGCAATTGTTTGGTATGAATGATGGGGTGAGAAAAAGCCAACTGCTGACGCAAGGCTGTAGTAACAGGTATATTTCGAGCAATTAAATCAACATTTCCTTTGGTTAAATCTTTTCTATTTTTATCTAAGCTGTTTTCTATTATCCATTCAGCTCGTACACCTAAGCTATCGCACAATACCTCAATTAGTTCGTATTGAAAGCCCCTCACACTATCTGCATCCATAAAATAATCGACCGAATTATAATTGGTAGTAACTCGCAATACGCCTTTTTTTTGGATTTGCTCAAAATCACGCAATCGATTGGTTCGGTATACATAAAAAATAACACTTACCAGCAGCACTACTATTGGCAGATAGATGAATTTTCGTTTACTACTCATAATCCGGTTTGTTTTTAATCAAAAAAGTTCCATGTAATACCCATTCTAAACATATCTTGATTGATAGGATAATTAGGCATAGAGAAATAATTTGGAGCCATAAAAAGGGCATTCATATGCGAATATTTAAAAAAGAAAGTAGCTGTTTTTAAATGAAAGTTGGCATACACACTAATAACCGGATAATTACCAATTAAATGCGTTTGTTGGCTGTAAAACAACCCTGTTGCGGGCATATAATTAGGTGCAAAATAAGCTGTATGGTAATACATATCGGCACCCAATTGAGTGGCAAGCACCTTTTTAAACATAGTAAACCCAAAAAATAAGTTATTGTACGTACTAATTTCGGGCAAGGCTATAATATCCTGATTACCTGATTTTTGATATGCAATTTTGTTTTGAAGATACAGAGGTCCGAATTTTAAGTTCACAATAGCATCTGCCGTAAGTAATTGAATATTTCCGTTGTATTGATCCGGCACAGCGTTATTGTTAATATAGATGTAGTTGGTAATATTTTGCACCGACACATTAAGCGATACATCCAAATATTTATTGCGCAAACCTATACCACCATCTAAATAGGTTTTAAGCGTTTTGTCAAAATTATTACTCCAACTAAAATGATTGGAATAATAGTTATTTTCAAAATACGATGGCGAAGTGTTTTTCAAATAAGCATTAACTTTTACAAAAGCACTGTCTTTAAACAATCGGAAAGAACTTCCGGCTCCTCCGTTTATAACAAAATCTCCGGCTTTTCTGCCCAAAGTATTTAGTTCGGCATTGGCATAAAACAAAAATGCCTTGCCTTTTCGTTTTGCCATTTCGGCTCCTATCAACACATCATTTTCGTAATTATAAACAGGAACTGTATCTTTTACAGTGCAATAGTCTTGATAATCATTTTCGGCATAAAAGGTTATTCCTAAAGGAAAAAACCTACTAAACCCTTCGTTAATTGTAAGTGCAAGGGTGTTTCTAAACGATCTGTAACGGGTAGAATCCACCGTAGATAAACTGTCGTAATAAATTACGGGGTAAAAATCATCTTCTGAAGTTGCTTTATAGCGTTTTGCTGCTTGCTCAAGCTTTAAAGTGTGTTGTAAAGTGGCAATTTTTATGGTGTCTTTTGTAAGGGTATCGGCAGCATGCCTTCCTTTACCAAAATTCACTTTCTGATTAAAATAAAGGTACGAATTTTTATACCACGATTTTGCATCGCTTAGTCGAACGGGAATATTTATTGGTTCATAACCTGTTAAAGAATCGGGACGAGTAATAAATGCGGGGTCTGCTATTCCACCGTTTTCTTTGTTATTAAAACTCTGATACATAGCAATACCGGTGGCACTATACCATTTACCCATATAACTACCCCAAACTCCTCCTTTAAAAAGACGTGTAGCTTGTTGGTTATATTCTCCTCTAGCAACTACATAATCTATTAAACCCGAAAAATTTAATCGTTTATTGGCATTTAATGTGAGTATTGCCTTAAAATCATCTTCCTTATTTTTTTGTCCGCCACTACTAAACCATGTAATGTTTGAATAAGGAACGGTAGTGTTATAAAAAATAATATCGGTAGGAGCTAAAAAATAAGCATCGTAAGCGGACGAAAACAGATAATCGGTTTTCGTTGTTCTATCCGTAAAAATTTTTGATTGTATGGGAGAACCCAAGGTTCCGTTGAAAGCATTAGCAATGCTATACGAATTTACCTGATCGGTGTTATGAAAATTATACACCGGAGTATCTATAACAGAAGGAATTACCTGTGTAAGCTTATCACTTATTTGCCATGTTTGTATGGAGCGTTTAATCTTATTTGATTGTTGTCCATGTAAAGCCGCCATAAAACAACCGGCAAAAATAAGTATGTTGATTAATTTTTTCATTCCAGCACAAAGGTAGAAAAAAGGATTAAAAACATTCAATGTAGCGTTCTATAAAATAAGGTTGAGCCATTATCTGGATGGAATAATTTTTCGGCTACCCGTTTAATATCTACTGCAGTAACCGCTCTGTATTTTTCTACTTCGCTATTCAATTCTTCTCTTCTGCCCACCAATTCGTAATAGGCTAATTTACTTGCTTTGTTGGTATAACTGGTTTCAGCAAACACTTGGTTTGCTTCGTACTTGTTTTTTACTTTTTCCAGTTCGTAGTCAGAAATCGGTTGATACAAAAGTGTATCTATTTGTTGTTGTATGGCAATATCTGCTTTTTCTAAACTTATTTCTTTTACCGGTTTCCCTTTAATATAAAACAATCCAGGGTCTTCATCGCCACCCACATACGCATCTATTTGTGTAAATAATTTTTGTTCCTGTACCAAGGATTGATACAAACGAGAAGATAAGCCATTGGAAAAAATATCTGATATTAAATCGCACACGACATATTCAGAATGAGCCTTTGCACACATATGATACACTTTATATATCGCCTGCGATGGAACATCTCGCTCAACTTCTACAAAACGGGCTTCCGTTTGTGTAGGTTCCGAAGGAATATTTTTGGGCTTGATAACACGACGAGGTATGGGCGAAAACCATTTTTCGGATAAACGCACTGCTTCATCGAAGGTGCAATTACCAACAATAGAAAGTACGGCATTATTGGGAGCATAATACGTATAAAAAAACCTTTTAACATCCTCCAGCGTTGCATTTTCAATATGAGAAGGATCCATTCCAATAGTATTCCATCTATACGGATGATGCTTGTAGGCCATTTCTCTCAAAATTTTAGGCACATCTCCGTATGGTTGATTCAAGGTGCGTTGCTTAAACTCCTCTATTACTACATTTTTTTGTACATCCAACGACTGTTGCGAAAAATCCAAACCAAGCATCCTGTCTGACTCTAACCAAAAAGCCGTTTCAATATTATCTAACGGAATAATTTCGTAATAATTGGTAAAATCGTTATTCGTCCATGCATTGTTTTCGGCTCCTGCCAGTTGTAGTGGCGCATCAAAATCGGGTATATTTACAGAACCACCAAACATCAGGTGCTCAAACAGATGAGCAAAACCTGTTTTATCGGGCTGTTCGTCTCTTGCACCCACATTGTAAAGTACATTTACGGCAACCATACAAGTGCTTTCATCACGATGATGAATTATGCGTAAACCATTAGATAAGGTATGCGTATCAAATAAAATCATACTACAAAGATAACAAAGTATACTACGAAATAACGGCAATTGGAGCCTAAAATATGGGAGAGGATATGCTAATTGAACAAATTTATTATTCGGTTTTTAGCTTGTTTATAAAATCTTGTTGTTGCATATCTTGCATAAAATCGGTGAATTCAATTGTCAACATAGATTTATACACACGCAATTCATTGATAGCGGACGACATTCCCGATATACCGCCCGTACGTTTATCCATACGTTTAAGCACTTGTGCTATTTTAGCTTCGTTGGCATAATTAACAAGTAAATTTTCCATTTTTATATACCTTAACCACTTGCGGCTAGCATCAGGCATTAATAGTTTATGTTTTGTTAATAAACGGTATTGTTCCTTACTAAAATCTTCCAAGGATTGCTGGTTATAATCTAACCAACGTACTGCCAACAAATGATCGTAAAATATATCCATAATAACCGGAGCAAACTTACCGTAATTTGCATGCAAGCGTGCAGTGCCTTGTTTAAAAATAGGATGCGTATCGGTAAAACTATCTATTGTTCGATGTATGCGTATGCCTTGTTGAATCAATTCAGGATGGAGTTCCAATGCTTTTGTTCCCTTAACAGCATCGGCCATAAAATTACCTACCGAAACCAATTCCGGTGTATCTTTGGTTAAATATAAATGAGCTAAAAAATTCATCCATTAAATTTTATATCCAATAAAAATGCAAAGTCGTTTTTTAGAATAATACAATTACGCTTTTCTTTCGAGCTCACGCAAGTTTTGAAGTTTTTTCTTTTCTAAATAGCCACGAATATCGTATAAATATTCGGTCACTTTTTTATGACCAAATTCGTATACCTTTTCGGCCAAGCCATCTAAAAAATCACGGTCGTGAGACACAAGAATCAATGTTCCATCGTAAGCTTTCAGGGCAGCTTTGAGTATATCTTTTGTTTTCATATCTAAGTGGTTGGTAGGCTCATCCAAAATAAGCAGATTAACAGGTTCCAACAGTAATTTCACCATCGCCAAACGAGTACGTTCGCCACCCGAAAGCACTTTTACTTTTTTGTGAATATCGTCTCCACCAAACATAAAAGCACCTAGAAAATCCTTAATTTTTGTACGTACATCACCCTGTGCAATATCATCGATAGTTTGAAAAACAGTAAGCTCTTCGTCCAATAAACTAGCTTCATTTTGAGCAAAATAACCAATCATGGTATTATGGCCAAGCGTAAGTTTACCCTCGTGTTGTATTTCTTGCATAATACATTTTACCAAAGTAGATTTTCCTTCACCGTTTTTACCCACAAAAGCTATTTTCTGACCTCTTTCTATGGTAAGGTTGGCTCCTCCAAAAACCAAGTGAGTACCATAACTTTTGCCAACATTTTCGCAAATAACAGGATAAGAACCCGAACGAGGAGAAGGCGGAAAACGAAGGCGCAAACGTGAAGTATCTTCTTCATCAACTTCAACCAGTTCGAGTTTTTCCAACATTTTTACCCGAGATTGTACTTGCAGCGTTTTGGAATAAGTTCCTTTAAAGCGTTCAATAAACTCTTCCGTTTCGGCAATCATTTTTTGTTGTTCGTCGTAATGTTTTTGTTGTTGTACCCTTCGCTCTTCCCGCAATTGCAAATAGTGGCTGTAATTTACATTATAATCGTAAATACGCCCCATAGTTACTTCAATTGTTCGGGTAGTTATTGCATCAACAAAAGCCCTATCGTGCGAGATTAGCATTACAGCATTGGCACTATTAATAAGAAACTCTTCTAACCACTGAATAGATTCTATATCCAAATGATTAGTAGGCTCGTCCAATAAAATTAAATCAGGTTTTTGCAACAATATTTTAGCTAGTTCAATGCGCATACGCCAACCACCACTAAATTCGGAAGTTGGTCTTGAAAAATCACTACGTTCAAATCCTAAACCGAGTAATGTTTTTTCTACTTCGGCATCGTAATTAATTTCTTCTATCGAATAATAATGTTCACTTAAGGTAGATACATCTTCAATAAGCTTGTAATAAGCCTCCGAATCGTAATCGGTACGAGTTGACAGCTCTTCGTTAATAGCATCAATTTTGTTTTTCATTTCGAAAATTGAAGCAAAAGCTTTGGTGGTTTCATCAAACACATTCAACTCACTATGGCTCATTAAATGTTGAGGTAAATAGGCTATAACGGCATCTTTGGGAGCAGCTATTTTACCACGAGTTGGTGTTTGCACGCCTGCAATTATTTTAAGCAGCGTACTTTTTCCGGCTCCGTTTTTACCCATCAACGCAATGCGGTCTTTCGGATTTATGGCAAATGAAACATCTTTAAAAAGAGTACTCCCGGCAAATTCAACGGTTAAAGAATCAACATTAATCATTTTATAAAATAGTTTGTGGTAACGCAACAAAAAATAGTTGTTGGCAATTTTTTTTGTGCCGGCAAAGATAGAAAAAAGTATTGATGCCTAAAGCCCGAAATAATGCAGCACGCTATCAAATTATGTAGACATAGAAAAGAAATAGGGAGTAAATAAACAAAACAGAGAGCCGATGAGGGGACTCGAACCCCTGACCTACTCATTACGAATGAGTTGCTCTACCAACTGAGCTACATCGGCAAGAAAAATGAAAAAATAAATGAAATAAAGGGAATTAAAG
>JAFGVL010000082.1 GCA_016938015.1 Paludibacteraceae bacterium | reverse complement strand
GTTTCTTCTAATAAGTTTTTCAGATTGTACATAATTCTATTTTATGATATTCGCTGCTTTGGGATAGCCGTAAAACAGCCCATTGCAAGCCTGTTCAATAGTCAAAAAAGTTTACGGTTATTTTTTGAACTAATTGAACAATGCAAATTTATGCATTTATCTGTATATCAATACAATACGGATTTTCAGAAACAAAAAAGTCGCTGTATCACAGCGACTTTGGAAAATGAGTTAAAAATCATAGCGGAATAAATACGGACAAAAACTGAGAAAAGCGTATGAATTACAAAGAATACGGATTTTTTTCGAATACTATGAAAGAAAAGTAAGAGCTTTTGTTATTTTCTCTTGTGTTGAAGTTAAATCCTTTGGTTGATATGTTTTTTTTGTAGTTCCTATACAATTACAAAAGATTTCATACCAAGAACTAAATGTAGAAGGTTTCTTTTGTCGGCTTATTACCTTGTCATTATTATAAATGGCAAGAGCAATGCCTGCAATTTGTTTTGCACTATGTTTTTTATTTAATACAGGTAATAAAGAATTATCAAAATGATTCTCGGAGCCTGTTCCAATGCCAATAAAGGCTGAAGTAAAATAATACTTCAATTCTTCTACATTTATTGATGACTCATTTTCTTTAGTAACTATACAATGAGGGGACAAATCATCATATAACTCTTGATCATACTGCCAAATAGAATTTATTATAGTATTATTTATTTCATTAAAATATGTAAGGTATTCTGCCATATCAAAGTTTCTTCGTGAAAAAAGTTCATCTATCCCATAAATTGAGTAAAAGCATCTCTGTCCACGATAAAACTCAAAAAGCTTAGTAATGAAAGTGCTTTTTGGCCTACAGGCATATTCCTTAATATTCTCTACACATTCATTAACAGCTTTTTTGTATTCATCTATACTGCAAAAACTCTCATCAATCTTTTCGAGATTATTTGATTTTAGAATCTCAATAAAAATCCTTGCGGTATTCCTGTTAAGCTCTGCAAATGTGTTTATTCTTTCTACATTACACATAAGAAGAGCTTAGAATGGAAGCGGGTCTCCTATTAGGGAGATAGAACCGTATTTTTGATTAATTTCTCGTGATATTAATTTGAAGTTATACAACAACTCTGCTTCATCAAACAATCTTTCTCTAAAAAATTGTTCTTCGACAGGCAATAATTTCTCATAAGGCAGACAATTATCTAAAAAATGTTTTATTAACTTATTGACAAATCCTATATCCGATATTTTTATGTTCTCTTTAGTCTCATTGTTAAATTCTAAATAGTATTGACGGAAATATTCTAAATTATATGGTGGTTTAGGAAATTTGCTACTGTTTTCAGGTTTCTTTAATTTGTCAAAACTTCCAATATAGGATTCTTCGTACCCCTCTGATGATTGATAGGTATGAGGCTCAGGTGCTAAACTGAAAAAATAGGTGCTTAATTCTTTACACACTTTGGCAAATTCTTCTGTTTGTACGGTATTCATTTTATTTTAACTTTTTATCGGTCATTTAAGATTTAATCAAATAGAGTCTAAAACATTATTTATAAATTTCTTTCCATTTAGCGGCCATCATTGCAGCGTGTTCTTCTTGTCTAACTTTTATATACTTTAGAAATGATTTTTCTGTTTTATGGCCAGAGATACTCATTATCATTAAAGTTGGGAGACCTCGTTTGTACATATTTGTGCAAAAACTTCTCCGTCCGGTATGGCTTGTAATAAGCTTATATTTGGGGAAAGTGGTTGATTTGAGAACTCCCCCTATTGTTTTTGTAATTACTTCGGGAGAATCGATCTCAGCTGCTTTTGCGACCTCTTTTATATAATCATTAAACTTTTGATTGGTAATAGAATTAGGCATGCTGTAATTATATTTTTCTAGAACCTCTAATACTACTGGATGCAAAGGAATAGTAACTTTTGTATTTGTTTTTTGCTGTCTGAATGTAATAAATCCATCTTTAATATCAGTGCGAGCTATTTTTTCTAAATCACTAAATCTGCAACCAGTCCAAGCCAATAATAAAAACCAATCTCTAGCACGATCTAAATATGGTATATTCTTAAGGTCGGCATCCTTTAAAATAGTTAGCTCATTTTCATCGAGATAAATATTATCTACATCTTCGTTGAAAACATGAAACTCATTGTAGGCAATACCTGAATTTACACCCACCCTTGTTGCTTCATTAAGCATTACTTTTAATGCTCGGATATATTTTCCAACGGAATTTTGAGTAAAACTTTTCTTTAGCAGCTTAGGTGTTTTATCTTCATTGAATAATGGAATGCCATTATCATCAACTTTTTGAATTTCTTTTTGTAAATATTCGACAAAATTAGAATAAAACTTTTGATTTATATCAGAAAATTTAAAATCTTCTTTTTTAGTTAACTTGGCAAATCTTTTCAAGTGATTTGCTGTTGTAACATACTGTTTTTTAGTGTTGGGAGAAAGGTAACGACCGGTTTGTTTGTCTTTACGCAAATGGGCAGTTGATACAAAGTTGTCAATAAACTGAATTACTTTAAGAAGTTCTTCTTTCTCCGGCTCTTCTAATTTATATTTAGAGGGGTTAATTTTCCTATCAATAGCATCTTCGAGCCAATCAGATGTAAGATTATCTTTAATCGACTGAGCATTATATATGTCGATAATCAACGCTTTCCTATTATTGACGGACTTATTAAAATCAGCCCTTTTTTGATTGTCGTATATAACTTTTGCTTTTATTGCCTGGGTAGTTGAATCCCAATCGGAGGGTTTAACAGGGATCTCACTTTTATGAAATAATTGCAAAGTGCGACCATCTCTTAATCGGAAACGAATATTTACTTCGTTCGTTTTTTTTGTAGATACCCTAATAAATGCTGTAACTGTTGCCATAATTTAGTGCAATTTTTGTTATATCTTGTGGTGCAAATATATAAAATTTGCACCACATTTGCACCACAAGATGAAAGTATTTAAAATTAAAAGCAATGTTTTTTATACATGTAAAATATTGTATTTCAATGTATATATGTATCAAGTAGTTAGAAAATGGGTATTTTTAGCATGGCTGTATATTGCAAAATAATAGTACTGGTGGTACCACAAAAAGAGTTGCAGAAATGCAGCTCTTTTTGTTTTAGACGTAATCAGCTAGTTTAATAAAGTCGTTAATTTTTATTTTTTCAAAAACTTTCTATCTTTGTTTGCATCTAGCTAAACCTTAATATTCTTCTGATGAAAAAAATAATCCTTTTATTTAGTGCCCTTTGTGTATTGAGTTCTATTGTTGGACAAGAAGCAACTCCGAATAAAAAAAACTTGGTTTCTTTTGTATTGCAACAAGATAGCGTTAAAGGCTATCAAATTTTTGTGGACGCTAACAACGAGTTACAGTTTATTGTAATTCTTGACAGTATTGACATGTTGCAAGATGAAATTTATAACAAACTGGTAGCGTATTTTACTACCGGTGTGGATGATCCAAACAGTACGATTGATGTAAAAGATAGGGCTGCCGGACAAATCATTGGAAAAAAGTATTTAAAAGATTTTTCTAAAACCAGTTTTGAGTTTATGAATGCCAATGTAAAAACCATCAACGATTATACCTTTAGTGCTTATTTAAATTACCGAATAGATATTAAATCCAACCGAGTGCGTATTAAATTATCGGTGCAACGAGCGGCTGCCAAAGTGGTGCAAATGCCTATGACGGCTGCAAAATTAGATTATTCGAAACTTATTGGAAGAATGGCTCCGCTACAAATTACGCCTATACTTACCAACCCACAACCGATAGAACGCTATAAAAATTCGTTAAACGAAGGCAACAACAAGGCCGAAACCGAAGCTTTTTCTGCCCTTACCAAAAAATGCACTGCTACCATTGATGATGTACGTAAGTTAATGTATAAAATGGTAGTAAATAAGGCAAATACCAATGATTGGTAATATTAGAGAAAAGAGTAAAGAACAAAGATAAAAGACCACAAAGAGAGAGCGTAAAGTAAGTAATTACTTCACGCTCTTTGTGTATATGGGAAAAATAGCTTCAAATTTTTTAGACGGAATTTATTAATTCTCTCATAATAGTAGTCATTAATGGCTGTATTTTATTGGCAATTTGCTGTACTTCTTCGTGGGTTACTTCTACAATTTTTCCGGGCACACCTAAGTCGGTTATAATAGAAAGTGCAAAGCATTGTATGCCTGCATGGTTAGCTACAATTACTTCGGGTACGGTGCTCATGCCTACGGCATCGCCTCCAATAATGCGAAAATAGTTGTATTCTGCCGGAGTTTCAAAAGTTGGTCCTTGCGTGCCCACATAAACACCTTCTTGTACCTTGATATTATTTTCGTGGGCTATTTGTTTGGCTTTGGTAATAAGGCGTTTAGAGTATGCTTCGCTCATGTCGGGGAAGCGTACGCCTAGTTCGTTGAAATTTTTACCACGCAACGGATGCTCGGGAAAAAGGTTGATATGGTCACGGATAATCATAATGTCGCCTATTTCAAAATTAGGATTCATGCCACCCGCTGCATTCGAAAGTAAGAGTGTTTTTACTCCCAAGGCAGCCATTACTCGCACCGGAAAAGTAACTTCCTTCATGTTATAACCTTCGTAAAAATGAAACCGACCTTGCATGGCAAGTATAGGTGTTTTGCCTAGTTTGCCTAGTATAAGTTTGCCGCTATGCCCTTCAACGGTCGAAATCGGAAAATTAGGAATAGTTTCGTAAGGAATTTCTGTTTTGTTGGTTATTTCTGTGGCCAGTTCGCCTAAGCCGGTTCCTAGGATAATGGCGGTAGTAGGTATTACAGGGAGCTTATTTTTTAAATAATCCGCGGTTTGTTTTATTTTTGCTAACATAGCCTAAAATTTGTTCGTTAAATTTCTTTTCCTGATCGAATAGAAAAACCACTTTAATTGGTAAAACATACATAAATGGTTTGATGTCATCCGGCACATTGGGGTTGTCAATTAATCGAGTAGCATCTTTTTCGGTTGTGATAATAATTTTTTTTGCTTCTTCACTATCAATAAATTTTTTACTGATACTTGTTAAATCTTCGGCAGTATATTGGTGGTGATCGGGGTATTCAATTGGTTGAAGTTTGTTGGTGTAGTTTAATAAATATTCAATCATATACTGTTGTGATACAATACCTGTTACCAAAAATACTTCGTATTTCTCTTCCAAAAGTATTTTTACCGTTAAATCAATACCTGTTTTTTTATCTTTTTCGAATAGAGGTGTAATTTTCTCGTACTCGTATTTTGAAAAGTATAAATTCTGATACGGGAATAAATTTAAATCTTTTGTTATTAGCCTGTAGTCAATTGGTTGAGCGGTTTCAGGACATTTTGTAACAATTACAATATTGGCTCTTTTTCGGTTGCTGGCAGGTTCTCTTAGATTACCTACGGGTAATAAGGAATCGTGTGTTAACAGTCGGCTAAAATCGGTAAGTAAAATGTTTATGCCCGGTTCTACATAACGGTGCTGAAAAGCATCGTCCAATACAATTGCGCCAAGTTCTTTGCCATGTTCCGACTCTAATAAACTTTCTATGCCTCGGCATCGGTTGCCGTCAACAGCTACTATCACATCTTTGAATTTTTTCTGAATTTGATAGGGTTCATCGCCAATACTGTCGCTGTCTGAGTTTGCATCAGCAAGTATAAATCCGTGGGTGTTTCGTTTGTATCCTCTGCTTAACATGGCTACTTTCATGCTGGGAGATAAGAGCCTAAGCAGGTATTCGGTATGAGGGGTTTTACCGGTGCCTCCTACGGTAATATTGCCTACAGAAATAATAGGCAAATCGTATTTTTTACTGCTTAAAATACCGATGTTGAACATCCAATTCCGGAATCCGACACCAAGTTGGTACAGTAACATAAGTGGTAGCAGAAGAGTTTTCATATGCGGATAATTTCAATGTGTAAAAAAAATGGTACTTGCTAAAAAACGAAGCTATGAAGCTAAGGTTTGTTTGCTATATCATTATTTTAAAGGCAATTGCTTAAACTACAAATATAAGTTATTTATTTCAAATACAACAGAAAGCCTATAAATACCTTTAACGCCCTAAGGTTGATTGAAGTTAAAAGTTAAATGTTAGGTTTTTTGATGCTCCATTAAAAAAATATGTATATTTGTACATATTTTAACAATTTAAAACATATAAATTATGAAAAGAATTAGCTACTTATTATTGGCAGTCCTATTGTTTTTAGCATATTCTTGTAAAGATGAAGAAGAAGATACGAATGCAATTTCTACTTCAGAAGCTGCCGAGTTAACAGCTGCAGCAATTGCTTCGAACAGTGGAGGAGCATCGGGTTTTGTTCAAGCTTCGGCTACTGCTTCGGCTACCGATACAGATAACGATTTACGCTCTGCTAGTTACCAAAAAATACTAGCTGATAGTACTTTTTCTGATAGTGGCACTATTAGTTCTACTTCTTCAGGTGTTATTGGTACTTGGAATTATTGGTGGAAATACAAACACGAGTTGTTTGTTGTAGGCGATGTGCTTTTGAGTACAATTAAATCTGATTTTGAATACAATGGTGCTGTTGATTTGCCTAAATACAGCTCATCGCATAATGGCGTAGGGCATTTTGAGTACACAGATTTGTTAACCGGCAGCCTCGTTTTAGATACTATCTGGACCTTAAACGGCACATTTACCAGAAATGGGGAACATACGTTTAAAACCACAGCAAAGAAAATTAACAGTACTACCGATATTAAATTTCAAGATTGTGAAGTGAGCACTGATGGTTCTCGAAATATAGTTAGTGGACAAGCTTTTGTAACTATAAAAGGAACTACTTCAGATAATAGAGCATTTGAGTATAACGGAACAGTTACGTTTTTAGGTGATAGTAACGCTACAATAAACATTGATGGAGATGTTTACACTGTAGATATTACTACCGGATTAGTCAATTGAGCAGAATAATTTTATCACATAGTAAAAAGGCATAAATTTTTATGCCTTTTTTTATTGTTTCTTTTCGGCTGTTGCTGTTAGTTGTAAGCCGCCACGAATATTTTGAATAAGGGTAACTTTTACCCAATTGGGTTGAATGGCACTAAAAATATCGTTGGCAATTTCTCCGGCTAAAGCTTCGGCAAATTTAGCTTCTTCTCTAAAAGACCATAAATAAAGCTTTAAGCTTTTGCTCTCTACGCAAAGTTTATTTGGAGCAAACTCAATAACAACTTGGTTAAAATCGGGTTGGTGGGTAACCGGACAAAAACTGGTTAACTCATTGCTTTCAAATTTTACTACACATACATTTTCGGGGGTAGGAAAAGTGTCGAGTTGTTTGCTTGCGCTATTGCTTTTTTTGCCTAGGTGTTTAAATTCCATTTTTTTGATGTATTAGTCTCAACACAAAGCTACCTGTTTGGGGGGTGTGTTGATGAGTAGTTGTTTTGTATTTCTGTTATCTAAAAAAGGCTTGTGTTTAAAATATTCCCGGTTTACAGACAGGAGTTTGGAGAACCTTTATTTCGCAAAAACCTTTGCTGCGCTGGTACAGGTTTCGTTAATTTCTACACAGTAAACATGTATGTATTCGTTGTTAAATAATGCTTCTGCTTTTGCTAAAATAAGTTCGGCTATATGTTCGGCTGTGGGGTTCTTTTCTGTAACAAGCACTTTATTGCCAAACGATTTTAAGCTTTCAATCATGGGGTCTTCTTTCCACAATATTGTTACATGATCTAGGGTTTGGTCTATCCATGTTTTTAGTTGCTTGGTTTCGGTAAAATCAATCAACATATCTTTATTATCCAAGCTATTGCCTTCTATGTGTAATTTTACTTGGTACGAATGCCCGTGGTTATTGGAGCACTTACCACTATAGTTTTTAAGTAAACGATGAGCGGCTTCAAACGAAAAGTCTTTGGTTAGTTGGTATTTCATACACTAAATGGATACATTAATAATTTTATTTCATTCTTTTTGCTCCCCAAAGCAACACCTGTAACCTTGGCGAATAATTGAATCCGTTGGCAATAATTTCGTCAACAAGTTTCGGTTGTAATTGCGACTCGCTAGTAACGCCTTCTAATCCTATATATACACGTTTTTTATCAATATTAAATTTTTGTATCATTTCCGTAACTTCAGAAATATCTTCTTTTTGTTGAATAATGAATTTAAATATGCCCCAGCTTTTGGTAGCCCAATAGGATAAATTAGTAGTATCCACCTGTTGTTGGGCGTTTTTTAATTTAGGCGAAATTACCCAATTAAAATGCTGTATAATACGTTCATCCATTGCTTCTCGTTGTATACGATGTCCGTCGGGAAGTACAATATCCAGAGCTTGAGTTGGGAGAATGGTTCCATTAGTTTCTACGTGGTATTGCTTATTAGGCACAAGCAACTTGTCTAATTGATACAAGGTAGGTTCTCCTCCGGTTAAAATTACGTGGGGTGCTTTTGAGGCTTTTATGGTTGTTTTCAGTTCAGTTGCAGAAACAATAGTTACTTGTTCGTTTTCTCCCCAAGCAAATTTTGAATCGCACCACGAGCACCTAAGGTTGCAATGCTGAAAGCGCACAAAAAAACTATATGTTCCTGCATAGTTGCCTTCTCCTTGAATAGACTCAAATGTTTCAGACAGATAAAATAATGGATTCATATCGTTTAGCGATAAACGAACTGTGTTTATCGGTAGTTTTAAAGGGCTAATTTTTTATATTCTTCGTATCCGCGCATACGTATTTTGCAAGCAGGACATTCGGTACAACCACGTCCCCATTCGTGTAAATCTTCAACCCCATTGTAGCAGCTAAGTGTCATTTCTATCAACTCTTTTAGTTTCAAAGCATCGGCTGCCATTTGAAAAGTTTGCGATTTTGTTTTCCACATTAAAGGAGTATGAATAGTTACGGCTCGTTCTAATCCTAACGAGAGTTCGGCTTCTTTTGCTTTAATATATTGATGTCTACAATCGGGGTATCCCGAGTAATCGGTTTCGCATACGCCGGCAACGATGTGTATATGTGCTTCATCGTTTCTAAAAGCATGGTTGGATATAATGGTTAAAAATAAGCCATTACGGTTTGGTACAAAACTGGCCGGTAAATTTTTTGCCTGTTGGTGCTGTTCAAAATGATTACCACTGGTTAATAACGAACTGTCGGAAATGGCACTAAAAAAGTCGCCAATATTATACATGGTGTGTTTAATACCAAAATGCTTCGCTATTTTGGCTGCATATTCTAACTCCTTTGCATGGCGTTGGTTGTACAATATACTAACAGCTTCTACTTCGCCAAATCGTTGTAAAGCCCAAGCCAAGCATACGAATGAATCTTGTCCGCCGGACAGTAATAAGTAAGCTTTTTCTTTGAATTCTGACATGGTAGTATTCTTTTTTTACAAAGATAAAATTTTTGTTGTGTATAATTAATTATTGAGCAATATAATGTGCAGTTGTTTCAATTTTTTTGGAAATCATTTTTCTTTAGCACATTTATATATTAACAATTTAAGCGAACATATTTATGAATAAATTGCTACATTCGTAGCATAATGAAATAATATTTAACTAGATGAAACGCTTATTGAATTTAGTTCTTGCTGTTGTCTGTTTTACTCAAGTATTTGCCGATATACCATGGTCTCAACGTATGGCAAATTCGGTAATGTTATCTAACCCTACAAAATACGGTACTTATTGGGATTATGTAAATGGAACCGTGTTGAGTGGTTTTCAGGCTTTGTACACACAAACAGGAAACAGTACCTACCTTACGTATATTGAATCGACGACAAAGGCACATATGGCAGGTTTTTCTACCAATACAAAAACACTCGATAACATTAAAGAGGGAACCGCTTTGTTGTTTATGTACGAAAATACAACTACTCCTGCCGATAAAACAGCGTATCAAAATAAAGCAGTTTCCGTGAGGAGTTTGTTAAATGAGAGTGGTGGAATTAGTCGCACTACCGAGGGCGGTTTGTGGCATAAAGACCCCGGTTATGCTTGGCAAATGTGGGGCGATGGTTTGTATATGGCACAACCTTTTTATGCGCAGTACTCGGTATTGTTTAATAGTGCTGCTTCGGAAGATTTTGATGATATAGCCAATCAGTTTTCTCTTTTTGAAACACATGCACGCGATAATGTTAGCGGTTTGTTGTATCACGGTTGGTCGGAGCAACCATTAGATGCTGCATCTACTGCATGGGCCGACCCGATTACCGGATTGTCTGATAACTTTTGGGGCAGAGCTTTAGGCTGGTATATTATGGGTTTGGTAGATGTGTTGGATTATTTTCCTTCCGATCATGAAAAATACGCTGATATGATAGCGATACTCAATCGGTTGGCACCTGCGCTGATAAATGTGCAAGACCCGATAAGCGGTTGCTGGTACGATGTGGTAAACCTTCCGGATAGTTGTAGTTCTACTCGCTGTAATTATTTGGAGTCGTCGGCTAGTTGTATGATAACGTATAGTTTACTAAAAGCCATACGTTTAGGGTATATTAGTAACAGTTATTTGCCGGCAGCAGAAAAAGCCTACGAAGGATTAATAAACACCTTTGTAACAACTAATGGCAATTATGTTACCATTGCCAATAATTGTCAGGTTTCGGGCTTAGGTGGCAGTAAAAACAGAGATGGCTCTTTTGAGTATTATATGAGCGAACCCGTAGTAACAACCAATGAAGAGGGAAAACCCATCGGTCCATTTATTTTAGCAAGTTTAGAGTACGAAGCATTGCTGCCTGAAACTAAAAATGTTGCTGTAGAAAATGATTTTTTTAAAGTAATTAATCGGTCAGAAAAAGAAATAGAACTGTGTTATGTTATCAGCAAAGCTCAAAATATTAGCATACGTATTTTTGATGTAACAGGGAAACAAGTAAAAGAGTTGTTACTGAATAAAAAGCAAGCCGGTAGTTATAAAGAACAGCTTTCTTTGGTAAACCTACATGCAGGTGTTTATTTTATACAGCTTGAAACAGAATTGGGTGTGTACGGTAAAAAATTTAGTCTACGTTGAGCATAAAAAAATCCGGCCTCACTTTTTAGGTAATTTAATAGCATTCGTTTGGTGGGTAAGTTCTAAAAATTTACCTTTGTGCCTGTTTCGTAAAAATTAATCATTTAAATAAATACTATCATGGTAAGTTACAAAGAATTAGGTCTTTCAAACACCAAAGAGTTGTTTGCAAAAGCACACGCAGGTAAATATGCAATTCCTGCTTTCAATTTTAATAATATGGAGCAATTACAAGCAATAGTTCAAGCTTGTGTTGAAACCAAATCTCCGGTAATTTTGCAAGTATCAGCCGGTGCGCGCAAATATGCCAATCAAACAATGCTTCGTTATATGGCACAAGGTGCTGTAGAATATGCTAAAGAGTTAGGTTGCAATATTCCAATTGTGCTTCATCTTGATCATGGTAACTCTTTCGAATTATGTAAAGACTGTATCGATTCAGGATTTTCATCTGTAATGATAGATGGCTCTCACTTACCTTACGAAGAAAACATTGCTTTAACAAAAAAAGTGGTAGAATATGCCCATGCTCATGGTGTTACTGTTGAAGGAGAATTAGGTGTATTAGCAGGTATCGAAGATGAAGTAGTTGCAGAACACCACACCTATACAGAACCTGATCAGGTAGAAGATTTTGTTAAGAAAACAGGTGTTGATTCTTTGGCTATTTCTATTGGCACATCACACGGTGCAAATAAATTTACACCTGCTCAATGTACCCGTAATGCCGATGGTATTTTAATACCACCTCCATTGCGTTTCGATATTTTAGAAGAAATTGAAAAACGTATTCCCGGATTCCCAATTGTGTTACACGGAGCTTCTTCTGTACCACAAGAATTAGTAGCAATTATCAACGCTAACGGTGGAGCTATGAAAGATGCTATCGGAATTCCTGAATCGGAATTACGCCATGCAGCAACTTCAGCCGTATGTAAAGTAAATATCGATTCTGATGGACGTATTGCAATGACTGCTGCTGTTCGCCAAGTATTGGCAACACAACCTGCCGAATTTGACCCTCGTAAATACTTAGGGCCTGCACGCGATCAATTAAAAGAATTATACAAACACAAAGTTTTAAATGTATTAGGAAGTAATAACAAAGCCTAGTTTTATTTAAAAATAGCATTTAAAATACAGCTTTTACCTATGTGTAAGAGCTGTATTTTTTTTGTCATTATGTTAAATAAAATTAAAATAAGACATCCCTTGATACAGTTATCCCGTATTAAAAATATTTTGTAATTTCCCAGTATCAAGTAATTTTAGGTACTAATAACCTGAAAATCAAAAGATTCTTATCCGATATAAAATAGTTTTATTAAACTTTAAAGCTTGTTTTTATATAAATTATAGTTATTTTTGACAAAACTTTAGCTCAAATGCCTATGATTATTAATACTCTACTTGGAATTTTATTTCTACTTATGGGTTTGCCGTTGTTTTTAATCGGCTATAAAATAATTAATCCATTCAGACAAGAAAAAAACCCCGAAAAAGAATTTGTTTTTTACAAAACATGCGGCTTGATGCTCCGTATAGGAGGTCCATTGTTGCTAGCAATTGCCATTGTTTTTATACTCAACATCAGCTTGTAATACCGGTTTTTAATGAGAAAAGTGCTTGTATTTGGAGGCTCCGGTTTTGTGGGCTCATTTATTTGTAAGGAGCTGGCAAAAAAAGGGTTTGATGTAGTTAGCGTATCAAAAACAGGCATAAATAAGTACTTGTTCGAAAAAGAGGCAAAACAAATTCGTTTTGTAAAAGCCGATTTATTGGCTGATACACATTGGCAGGATGAGTTGAAAAATGCTTACGCCGTAATCAACTGTATTGGTATTCTGTTCGAACAAAAAAGTAGGGGTATTACCTACAAAAAGTTTATTTTTGAAAGTACACAACAAATAGCGCAGGCAGCTCATGTGCATGACGTTACCCATTTTGTGCAAATATCGGCTATAAAACCTCCTTTTTTTATCCTTAGAAAATACCATTTCTACAAACTGGCTTCAGAGCAATTTTTACAATCAATGCCCTTTCATTTGTGTATTATTCGTCCGGCTATATTAGTGGCTCCTCAAAAACCATTTTTTTTATTTCTGTACCGTCTTCAAGAATTGTTGCACTTCCCTATCAAACAATTTGAATCCCTTGACAATGTTGCCAAACAAGTTTTGGCATTTTTAAAGTAAATAGCTTGTTTCCATTTTGAATAAAATTTATATCTTTGGATTTTTTAAATGTTATTCTAGCTATAAGTTTTAGGACTCATTTTAAATATTATTTTCACATAAATTCAATTTTAAAACCCTCATCTTTTTTAATTGGCATACAAACTAGCCCGTTTTTATGTAATAAATAGAACAAATTCAAATGAAAAGAAAAAAACGCATATTAACTTTACTTTTTCTTGTGTTTTCACAACTAGCAATTCTTCAAGCGCAGTACTTCGGAGGGTTTTATAATAACATAAAATGGCTTCAGGTAGAAACTCCTCATGTGCGTGTTGTTTTTCCGGCAGGCTTGTCCGATAAAGCAAACCGTGTGGCTTCAAACATCGAATACCTGATTGCAAAGCAACAAAACTCCTTAGATTTTAGCTTACGTAAAATCACTATTGTTCTTAATAATCAAGGAGTTGAGTCAAATGGCTATGTGTCAACAGTTCCGTATCATTCTATGTATTACTTAACCGATGCTCAAGACGCTAATATGATCGGAACACAAAATTGGCTCGATGGTTTGTCGATACATGAATACCGGCATGTGTGGCAATACAACCAAATGCGTAGTGGTTTATGTAAGGTATTTCAAGTTTTAATGGGCGATAGAGGTTGGGATGCATATAACCTCCTCATCTTTCCGGATTGGTATTTTGAGGGAGATGCCGTTTTTTCTGAAACAAAATACTCCATTTCCGGCAGGGGTAGGGTGCCCAATTTTTCCTTGACTCAAAGGGCAATGGCATTGGATAGTGTGAATTATAAATATATGAAAGTAAGAAACGGTTCTTATAAGCGAGAACTTCCTAATTATTATGAATATGGCTATAACTTGTTGGCTTACGGAACTAAAAAATTCGGCGAAGAAGGTTGGCAACGAGTAGTTAAAAAAGCATCCCGATTAAGTGGCGTTTTGTATCCTTTTTCGCATGCCATAAGAAAGGAAACCGGTCATGGTATGCGTACCTTTTACGACTCAATGCGTGTGGATTTTAATAAATACACTGTGCAAAAAAATGCCTTCAGAAACATTACCCCAACAACAAAAATAACTAAGGCGTGCCCTAAAACGGTTACTAATTATTATCAGTCGGTGTACGAAACAGACTCTACCGTTTTGGTATTAAAAAACAGCTACAAAGAATTACTTGCTTTTTACCGCGTTAACATCATTACCGGCGAAGAAAAAAAGCTCCATACCGTGGGTTACTTAGATAATCCGCGTTTCAGTTATGCACAAGGAAAATTATTGTGGTCAGAATTTCGTCATCATAAACGCCGATGGAACAAGGGTTACTCCATAATTAAAGAGTTCGAATTAGGTAGTATTTTTAGTGATGAACTAACACAAGAAACCAACTATTTCTCTCCGGCTTTCTCTCCTGATGCTCAAAAAATTGCGGTGGTTGAATATACTCCCAATCAACAATGTTCAATTCATTTATTAAATGCCTCAAAAGGATATAAAAATGATTCGGTAATCCCTGCCTTGTGTTTTGGTGATAGTCTTTTTGCCAGTACACCCACATTTTCGGATGATGGCAAGAGCCTGGTATTTATTCTGAAAAAAACTGATAAGCTAGCTCTTTTTGAATACTATTTTTTACAGGATTCACTTATACAGCTTACCGATTATACTTCTAATACAATCACCAATCCGGTTGTGAAAAACGGAAAGGTGTATTTTTCTAGTTCAATTGGAGGGCAAGACGATATTTTTTGTTTGAATAAATCCGATAAAACTATCGCACGTGTTACCGATTCACGGGTAGGAGCCTATTATCCCTCTTTATCGCCTAACGGAAAGCAGTTGTTGTTTAGTAATTACACGTTACAGGGCTTTGACTTACAATTGCTTAATTTGAATGAAACTCTACCTCTTATTTCAACAGTTGTAGAACCTGTAAATGAAGATTATTATGCGTCTCAAATTTTTTCAACTCCGCACAATTTAACTGATTCGGTAGTTACTACTCCTTACGAACTTACAAAATACAACCGAAAAGCACATATGCTCAATCTCCACTCGTGGGGGCCTACGGTAGCCGGTTTTAATACCGGAGTAGAAATTTATTCGGATAATATATTAAACAATACCAGTGTATTGGCGGGTATGTATTACAATTATTACAACCAACTTCCGTATGCAAGGGCAAGCGTTTATTATGGAGGGTTAAATCCGGTTATTTACTTTCAATACACGCATTTGTTTGCAAATGAAGCAAATCAACAAATTATAGAACCCGGAATACTATTCCCTTTCGATTCTTCTACCCCTAGAAAAGCAAAGTCGTTAACCCTTCAAGCAGGTTTGTTGTTTCAAAACCTTACTATTTATAACGAAGGCTACTATCCTTTAAGTGGTCTGCATTTATCGTTACAGCGCGAAGTGTATAGGCTTCCGGCCAAACAACAAGTTGACAAAAGGCTAGGTTTTGGTTTAGCTGTTGATATAAAGGAAGGAATCTTACAAGATACCGTTGCTTTAATAGAGCTATCGGTTAAATCGAATGTGTATGTACCCGGTTTTGCCAAAACGCATGCCGCAAAAATTCAGTTAGCCGGAAAAGTCCAAACTTCGGATGGATTTTTTATGGATGAAATGGAGTATTCAAGAGGGTATTATCGACCCGATTCTATGTATATGGCTTACGCAAAAGCCGGACTTAATTACCAATTGCCTCTTTGTTATCCGGAGTTTGGTATAAACGGAGTATTTTATTTAAAAAGAATACGGTTAAACATATTTGGCGATTTTGGAGCAGCCGCCATTTATCATTTTGATGATACCATTCGACCGGACTATTCTCCTTCAGTAGGGGCAGAGCTTTATTTTGATATCAATTGGTTCAATGCAATAGAAATACCTTTATTTGTTCGCTATTCTTATTGTTTCAATCAGTCAAACAAAACAATTCCATTAGAATTTGGTACTCCTCTTGTATCATTTTAACAACAACTAAAAGGGGTGAACGCTTAAATTTCTGATAGATAACTTCCAATAAATTTGCAGAACAAAATATTATGCCTACATTTGCAATCGAAAAGAAAGTTTTGAAGGGGGGCAGCATGTCCCCTTCTTTGTTCCTTATAAAGTAAAAATGATAGATAAAAATCTTGTATATCAAGCAGTTGAAGATAAAATAGCCGGAACGGATTACTTCATTGTAGATGTAAAAGTAGCATCAGATAATACAATTACTGTTGAAATTGATTGCGCACAAGGTGTAGATGTAGACTTTTGCACAACTGTTTTACGCCATATCGAGTCTGTTTTTGATAGAGAAGTAGAAGATTATGCGCTTGAAGTGGGTTCTGCCGGTTTAACCTCTCCTTTTAAAGTACTTAATCAATACAAAAAAAATATTGGTAATGAAGTAGAGGTGTTATTAAAAACAGGCAAAAAGCTACAAGGATTACTAACGGATGCCAACGAAAATAACTTTTGTGTAGCCATTGAAAAAAAGGAAAAACCAGAAGGAGCAAAACGAAAAATTACCGTAACAGAAAATATTACCCTAACTTACGAAGAAATAAAATATACAAAATACATTATCAGATTTAAATAATCATGAGCAAAGAAGTAGAAAGCATTAATTTGATTGATACGTTTTCGGAATTTAAAGACCTGAAAAATATCGACAGAACCACCATGGTAAGTGTGTTGGAAGAATCCTTCCGAAATGTTATTATTAAAATGTTCGGTAGCGATGAAAACTATGATGTTATCATTAATCCGGATAAGGGCGATTTTGAAATTTGGAGAAATAGAAAGGTGGTTGCCGATAATGAATTAGAAGATGAAAATCTGCAAATATCATTATCCGAAGCTAAAAAAATCGACGATGATTATGAAATTGGTGAAGAAGTAACCGATGCTGTAGAATTTTTGAAATTTGGCCGACGTGCAATTCTTACCCTTCGTCAAACATTGCAATCAAAAATATTAGAACTTCAAAAAGATAGCTTATACGCTAAATACAGCGAAATGGTTGGCGAAATTGTAAGTGGCGAAGTGTATCAGGTGTGGAAAAAAGAAATACTGTTGCTGGATGATGAAGGTAACGAGATGTTGCTTCCAAAAACGGAACAAATACCGTCTGATTTCTATCGTAAAGGCGAAACCGTAAGAGCTGTTATTGCTAAAGTGGAAAACAAAAACAATAACCCTAAAATTATGCTTTCGCGTGTTTCACCTATGTTCTTGCAACGATTGTTTGAATTAGAAGTGCCTGAAATTAACGAAGGATTAATTACTATTAAAAAAATTGCTCGTATCCCCGGCGAACGCGCTAAAGTGGCCGTAGAATCATACGACGATAGGATTGATCCTGTTGGTGCTTGTGTAGGTATTAAAGGAGCCCGAATACATGGTATTGTGCGTGAGTTACGCAACGAAAATATCGATGTGGTTAACTATACACCCAACTTAAGTTTGTTTATTGCTCGTTCGTTGAGCCCCGCAAAAATTTCTTCTATTCGTATAAATGAAGAACTTAAAAAAGCAGAAGTATATTTGAAACCCGAAGAAGTTTCGCAAGCAATTGGTAAAGGAGGCTCTAATATTAAGTTAGCAAGCATGCTTACCGATTATGTATTAGATGTTTACAGAGAATTGGATGATGAAGATGAAGAAGATATTTACTTGGATGAATTTACCGATGAAATTGAACCATGGATAATAGAAGCTTTAAAAGCTATTGGATGTGATACAGCAAAAAGCGTGTTGGCTCTTTCGAAAGAAGAACTGGTAAAACGTGCCGATTTGGAAGAAGAAACTGTCGATCATATTCTTGCTATACTCAAAGCAGAATTTGAAGAAGAAGCATAAACATGCTTTTTTACGGGGAATTCTTTTTTTAATTGTTTTTTTTAAATTATAAGTATGTCGATAAGATTAAGTAAAGTAGTAAAAGATTTAAATGTAGGCCTTTCTACAGCTGTAGAATTTTTACAGAAAAAAGGTCAAAGTGTTAATGCCGACCCGAATAGTAAAATATCGGAAGAGCAATATGCGCTACTTATTAAGGAATTTAGTACAGATAAAAGCCTTAAAATCGAATCAGAAAAATTTAGTCAACAACGTCAAGAAAAAGAAAAAGCCCCAACCGTTACCATTGATGGGTTTGAGGAAGAAAAACCTGTTGAAAAAATTAAAGAGCCCGAACAAATAAGTATTAAGGTAGATGAACCTAAAAAACCACACATTGTTGGTAAAATAGATTTAGATAGCTTAAATAAAAAACCGGCACCTAAAGCAACACCAAAGGACGAAGTACCGGTAAAAAAAGAAAAGGTAGAAAAACCTGTTGAAAAACCTGTAGAAAAAAAGCCTGAACCTATTGTTGAGGCAAAAGTGAAAGAGGATGTTGAAGTTGTAGCCCCACAAGAGCCAAAAGTAGAAGCAGCTGTACCTCAACAAGAACCAAAACAAGAAGAAGAAATATATACCTTAGGAAATCATCAACTAAAAAACACACCTAAAGTAATTGATAAGATTGATTTATCTGCGATTAACGATAAAACTCGTCCGGATAAAAAATCGAAAGAAGAAAAACGAAAAGAAAGAGAAGCACGCGAGAAACAATTGTTGGAGCTTAAAAAACAACAACAACAAATTGAAAAAACCGCTGTAAAAACGGCAGATCCAATTGATACAACAGTAAAAAAGAAAAGAGCCCGAATTAGCCAAGAAAAGGTAGATATAAATAAAGGTCAAATTAGTTTACAAATTACCAGACCGGCTCAAAAACCCGGAGGTGGTCAATCTGCCGGTGGTTTTGGTAAACCTAAATTTAAAAAAACAGTTAAAACGGAGGTCGATGAGGAAGCTGTTCAACGTAAAATAAAAGAAACATTAGCTCGTCTTACCGAAAAGAAAGTAAAAGGAGGTAAATACCGCCGCGAAAAAAGAGATAGCGCTTCACAGCGTCAATCTGAACAAATGGAAGCCGAACGTATCAACGAAGGCATACTTAAACTAACCGAATTTGTTACTGCAAGTGAGTTGGCAACCATGATGAATGTGTCTGTTAATGAAGTAATTGCTACTTGCATGAATTTAGGTATAATGGTTTCCATTAATCAACGCTTAGATGCCGAAACTATTAATATTGTGGCCGACGAATTCGGCTTTAAAACAGAATATGTTAGTGCCGAAGTAGTAAGTGCTATTAACGAAGAAGAAGATGCTCCCGATCAATTAGTTCCCCGCGCTCCTATTGTAACTGTAATGGGTCACGTTGACCATGGTAAAACATCCTTACTTGATTATGTTCGTAAAGCCAATGTAATTGCAGGTGAAGCCGGAGGTATTACCCAACATATTGGAGCATATAATGTAAAATTGGACGATGGTAGAAAAATTACATTTCTAGATACTCCCGGACACGAAGCATTTACGGCTATGCGTGCTCGTGGTGCAAAAGTAACCGATATTGCCATTATTATTGTGGCTGCTGATGACGATGTAATGCCACAAACCGTAGAGGCAATCAATCATGCTTCTGCTGCAGGTGTGCCTATTGTGTTTGCCATCAATAAAATTGATAAACCCAATGCTAACCCCGATAAAATTAAAGAAGCCTTGGCAAATATGAATTATTTGGTGGAAGAATGGGGCGGAAAATACCAATCGCAAGACATATCTTCTAAACAAGGTATCAATATTTCAGAATTGCTCGAAAAAGTATTGCTCGAAGCCGAGTTATTAGAACTTAAAGCAAATCCAAACCGTAATGCTGTAGGCTCAATCATCGAATCGTCATTAGATAAAGGGAGAGGGTTTCTTTCTACCGTGTTAGTGTCTAATGGTACTTTAAAAGTAGGCGATGTTATTTTAGCCGGACAGTATTTTGGAAAAGTAAAAGCTATGTTCAACGAAAGAAATCAACGCATTGAGCAAGTCGGACCGGCTGAACCTGCATTGATTTTAGGTTTAAATGGGGCGCCTCAAGCCGGCGATAACTTAAATGTACTATCAAGTGAACAAGAAGCGCGCGATATTGCTAATAAAAGAGAACAATTGCAACGTGAACAAGGCTTACGTACTTCACGCCACTTAACCCTCGATGAAATTGGTCGTCGTATTGCTTTAGGCAGTTTCCAAGAACTCAATGTAATTGTAAAAGGAGATGTGGATGGTTCTATTGAAGCTCTATCTGACTCGTTAATAAAACTTTCAACCGACGAAATTCAGGTAAATGTTATACATAAAGCGGTAGGAGCTATTTCCGAATCGGATGTGATGTTGGCTGCCGCTTCTAATGCAATTATTGTCGGTTTCCAAGTAAGACCTTCTATGGCGGCTCGTAAATTAGCCGAAAAAGAAGAAATTGATATCCGCTTATATTCTATTATTTACGATGCTATCGAAGAATTAAAATCGGCAATGGAAGGTATGCTTTCGCCGGATATTAAAGAAGAAATTGTGGGTACGGTTGAAATTAGAGAGGTGTTTAAAATCACTAAGGTAGGAACTGTTGCCGGATGTATGGTAAAAGAAGGAAAAATTAAAAGAACATCGAAAGTACGAATTATTAGAGACGGCATTGTGGTGTATACCGGTGAAATTGGCTCTCTAAAACGTGTTAAAGACGATGTGAAAGAAGTAACACACGGTTATGAATGTGGATTAAATATTCATAATTTCAACGATATTCATGTGGGTGATATTATAGAAGCTTACGAAGAAACAGAAATTAAAAAAACATTATAGGTCATACATAAAATGGTCGGACTTAGTGTCCGACTTTTTTATACTACAAATTAAGTATGGGTTTTTTAGATATAATTATACTAATTGTTCTTTTATACGGATTGGTTAAAGGAATAATACGAGGATTTATACTACAGTTTTTCTCGCTTATAGGTGTTTTTATTGGTATTTATGCCGCTAAAATTTATGCGCTAAAATTTACCTTGTTAATAAGTCAATGGTTTTCTATTTCTACAACATATGCTAAACCAATTACATATTTGCTTATTTTTTGTGCCGTTATTTTATGCTTACATCTGTTGGCCAAGCTGTTAGATAAATCTATTAAAGTATCGTTGGTTAATTGGGTAAATAAATTATTAGGGGCTTTATTAGGAATTTTAAAGTATGCTTTAATCTTAAGCATTTTGTTAACTGTTTTTCAAGCGCTCGATAAAAACAGTAGAATGATAAAACAATCTACCAAAAACAAATCCGTTTTATACTCTCCGATACTCAATATTGTACCGAGGTTAATGCCCACTATTGATACCCATTTTCTTAAACAATAAAAATAATTAAGGTAATTTAAGTATCTAAATACCTAATTAAAAAATTTATTTTATATATTTGCAAAAAATAAGATAAGAAATGCCTCAAGAAAATGACAATATTATAAACGAATTAACCCAAGGAGAATATAAATACGGTTTTACTAGCGATATCGAAACCGATTATATTCCAATGGGTTTGAACGAAGATATTGTTCGACTTATTTCTTCCAAAAAAAATGAACCCGAATGGCTGTTGGAGTTTCGACTCAAGGCTTATCGCTATTGGCTTACTTTACAAATGCCTACTTGGCCACACCTTACTATTCCCGATATTGATTATCAGAAAATTTACTATTACGCTTCTCCTAAAAAGAAAGAGGGTCCAAAGAGTCTGGATGAGGTGGATCCTGAATTATTAAAAACCTTTGATAAACTTGGCATACCCCTACACGAACAAAAAATGCTTTCGGGCATGGCTGTCGATGCTGTACTGGATAGCGTTTCAGTAAAAACTACATTTAAAGAAAGTTTGGCAGAGTTGGGTATTATTTTTTGCTCATTTAGCGAGGCCGTAAAAGATTATCCCGAGTTGGTGCAAAAATATATGGGTTCGGTGGTAGGTTATGCCGACAACTATTTTGCTGCTTTAAACTCGGCTGTTTTTAGCGACGGCTCTTTTGTTTTTATCCCCAAAGGGGTGCGTTGCCCTATGGAGCTCTCCACCTATTTTCGTATCAATGCCATTAATACCGGTCAGTTTGAACGTACACTAATTGTTGCCGAAGACGATGCCTATGTAAGTTATTTGGAAGGTTGTACTGCTCCTATGCGTGACGAAAACCAACTGCATGCGGCCATTGTAGAGATTATTATTAACGAGCGTGCCGAAGTAAAATATTCTACCGTACAAAACTGGTATCCGGGCGATAAACAAGGTAAGGGTGGTATTTATAACTTTGTAACCAAACGTGCTTTGTGTAAGGGCGACCATTCCAAAGTATCATGGACACAAGTGGAAACGGGTTCAGCTATTACTTGGAAATACCCTAGCTGCATTCTTCGTGGCGACCATTCGGTGGGCGAGTTTTACTCTGTAGCGGTTACCAATAATTATCAGCAGGCCGATACAGGTTCCAAAATGATTCATTTAGGAAAAAATACCAGCAGTCATATTGTGTCAAAAGGTATTTCTGCCGGCTATAGTCAAAATAGTTACCGTGGACTGGTAAAGGTGGCTGCTAAGGCCGAAAATGCCCGCAATTTTTCGCAATGCGACAGTTTGCTGTTGGGCGATAAATGCGGGGCTCATACTTTTCCTTATATAGATGTACACAACGAAACCGCCATTGTAGAACATGAAGCTACTACCTCAAAAATTAGTGAAGACCAAGTTTTCTATTGCAATCAACGGGGTATCTCTACCGAAGATGCTATCGGTTTAATTGTAAATGGTTATGCTAAAGAGGTGCTTAATAAACTGCCTATGGAATTTGCTGTTGAGGCTCAAAAACTGTTGGCAATTTCGTTAGAGGGAAGCGTGGGGTAAAATTAATCTAACCGCAATGGACGCAAAGGAATACGCAAAGAACGCAACATAATCGGTTCACAATTTTTTCCTTGTGTCCCTTGCGAAAACTTTGCGAGCTTTGCGGTTAAGATATTTAATAAACAATTGATTATTTGAAAAATAGATACGTATGCTCACAATAAAAAACTTACACGCCAACGTAAATGGCAAAGAAATTTTAAAAGGAATTGACCTGGTAGTTAAACCCGGCGAAGTACATGCTATTATGGGACCTAACGGTTCCGGAAAAAGTACCCTGGCTTCGGTACTTACAGGTAATCCTGCTTTCGAAATAACGGAAGGAGACATTTCTTTTTATGGCAAAAACTTATTGGATTTATTGCCCGAAGATCGTGCTCGCGAAGGTGTTTTTCTTAGTTTTCAGTATCCGGTAGAAATACCGGGGGTGAGCATGGTAAATTTTATGCGTACCGCTATTAACGAACAACGCAAATATAAAGGCTTGGAGCCGATGTCGGCTTCCGATTTTTTGAAAATGATGCGTGAGAAAAAAGAATATGTAGAGTTAGATAATAAACTGGCAAATCGTTCGGTAAACGAGGGTTTTTCGGGAGGCGAGAAAAAACGTAACGAAATTTTTCAAATGGCGATGTTGGAGCCCCGTTTATCAATTTTGGACGAAACGGATTCGGGCCTCGATATCGACGCATTACGTATTGTAGCTACCGGTGTAAATAAACTTAAATCTTCCGAAAACTCAACCATAGTAATTACTCACTACCAACGCTTATTGGATTATATTGTGCCCGACTTTGTGCATGTGCTTTACAAAGGCCGTATTGTAAAATCTGCCGGCAAAGAGTTGGCGTATGAGTTGGAAGAAAAAGGGTACGATTGGATTAAAAAAGAATTGGGCGAATAAATTAGAAAAGAGAACTGAGTGATAAAATGAAGTAAAGACCCACTGCCGTGTGTCTAAATCAGAAACAAATGAGCATAGAACAACCATATATCGACCTTTATAATAAACACAAACAAGCGATTAATAACAATTCGTCGTTGGTGTTGAATAATGCACGGGATGATGCTTTCGCTAATTTTCAGCGTTTGGGATTTCCTACTGCTAAGGAGGAAGAATTCTTATATACAGACCTTAGCAAAGCATTTGCAACAGATTACGGATTGAATATCAATGCCTTGAAAATTCCTATTAACCCGTACGAAGTTTTTCGATGTGGGGTGCCGGGAATTCATTCTCACTTGTATTTTATTGTAAATGACCAGTTTTATTCTAACCTGACGCAAAAGTCAACCCTTCCTCAGGGTGTTTTAATAGGCAGTTTGAAAGAGTTTGCCAAAACTCATTCTGACTTGGTGGCAAACTATTATGCCAAAATTGCCGACACTCAACATGATGCTACTGTTGCTTTTAATACAGCTTTTGCAGCCGACGGATTTTTTTTATATGTACCCAAAGGGGTGAAAATTGAAAATCCTATTCAGTTAATTAAAGTAATGCGTGCCGATGTAGATTTGATGGCAAACAGTAGGGATTTAATTATTATTGAAGAAGGCGCTCAAGCCAATTTGTTGGTGTGCGAGCATACTATAGATAAAATGAATTTTTTGTGCAATCGTGTTACAGAAGTTTTTGTTGGTAAAAATGCTTCGTACGAGCATTATAAGCTCGAAAATACGCACACAAAAATGACGCATATTAGTTCGTTATTTGTTCATCAAGAAACAGCATCAAATGTACTTGTAAACGAAGTTGTTTTGCACAACGGTCTTACACGCAACAATGTAACTATTTTATTAAATGGCGAACATGCAGAAACGACACTTTGCGGAATGGTAATAGGGGATAAAACACAACATATAGATAACCATACGTTTATACACCATGCAAAACCTAATTGCAAAAGCCGAGAGTTGTATAAATATGTGTTGGACGATAGTGCTAGAGGGGCATTTTCCGGAAAAATTCTCGTGGCAAAAGACGCTCAAAAAACGGAGGCTTTTCAAACCAATAAAAACATTTGTATGACCAAAGAGGCGCGAATGAATACCAAACCACAACTGGAAATTTATGCCGATGATGTAAAATGTAGTCATGGCGCAACCGTAGGTCAGTTGGACGAAAATGCATTGTTTTACTTGCGTTCGCGTGGTATATCTGAAGCCGAAGCGCGTATGTTGTTAATGTTTGCCTTTGTTGACGATGTGATTGAGAAAATAAATGTGCCGGCATTAAAAGATAACATCCGTTTACTGGTAGAAAAACGCTTTCGTGGCGAGTTATCCAAGTGTGAAGGTTGTGCTAGTTGTAAGTAAGGAGTAATACAAATATTCCTAAAAAATATTTTTTGGAAATATGATTAATCCATGAGTTGTTTATTCCATAAAATCTTACATAAAGACTAAGAAAAAATTGTGTTTATTTGTGCTATTTGTGTAATTTGTGTTCAAAATAGTTAGATGTTAGACTTAAACCAAATAAGAGCCGATTTTCCTATCCTGTCCGAAACAGTATATGGTAAACCTTTGGTGTATTTTGACAATGCAGCCACTACTCAAAAGCCACGCTGTGTGGTTCAAAAAATTGAGGAAGGATATTATAAACGCAATGCCAATATTCATCGTGGCGTACATTTTTTAAGTCAGGAAGCTACCGAAGCCCACGAAGCATCTCGCGAAGAGGTGCGTGCGTTTATCAATGCTAAGTGTGCCAACGAAATTGTATTTACTCGCGGAACAACCGAAGCAATTAACCTAGTGGCTTCTTCTTTTGGTGAATTGCTTCAAGCCGGCGATGAAATTATCCTCACTCAAATGGAGCATCACTCTAACATTGTGCCTTGGCAACTGCTTCGTGCAAGAAGGGGAGTAGTGCTTAAAGTAATTCCTTTTAATAAAAAGGGAGAACTCAAATTAGATGAATTGGAAAATCTTATCTCTTCTAAAACGAAACTCATTGCTTGTACGCATGTGGCAAATTCGCTGGGCACTATTAACCCGATAAAAGAAATTATTCGACAAGCTCATGCGCACAGTATTCCGGTGTTGGTGGATGGTGCTCAATCGGTTCCTCATATAAAAGTGGATGTGCTTGACTTGGATGCCGATTTCTTTGTTTTTTCCGGACATAAAATTTATGCTCCAACAGGCATTGGGGTGTTGTATGGTAAGGAGGAATGGTTAGAAAAAATTCCCCCCTATCAAGGTGGTGGCGAAATGATTGATAAAGTGACATTTGACCAAACTACCTTTGCTGCATTACCGTTTAAATTTGAAGCCGGAACACCCGATTTTATTGGCTCTACCGCTTTGGCCGAAGCCTTACGTTACGTAAACGCTATTGGTATAGAAACCATTGCGGCATACGAACACGATTTGTTGGTGTATGCTACTGAGCAATTAAGTAGGTTTGATAATATCCGCTTTATTGGCGAGGCAAACCATAAAAGTGGCTTAATCTCTTTTTTAATAGGAACCATTCATCCATACGATTTAGGTACAGTTTTAGATAAATTAGGAATTGCAGTTCGTACCGGGCATCATTGTGCACAACCCGTAATGCAAGCTTTTGGCGTTGAAGGAACCGTGCGTGCCTCCTTTGCCTTTTATAATACCAAAGAAGAAATTGATATTTTTATTGCCGCAGTAGAACGTGCTAAAAAAATGTTTAAACAATAAATTAAGAAGTTATGAGAATTAATGGGAATAAAAAATATTCCTCTAACTTCCTCTAACTTCCTCTAACTTCCCATTATGACGATTAACGAAAAACAAGACGAGATAATTTCCGAATTCGAATTTCTCGATGATTGGTTGGATAAATACCAACAAATTATTGATAAGGGCATGGCTTCGAAAGGGGTTGAACCTAAAGATAAGGTTCCCGAAAATCTTATTGAAGGATGTCAGAGTAAGGTATGGGTAGTGGCCGAGTTGATTGATGGTAAAGTAAATTATCGTGCAGAAAGCAATACCGATATTGCAGGTGGTATTGCCGCAATGCTTGTGGATGTGCTTTCTGGTCATACTCCTCAAGAAATTTTAGATGCCGAACTTTACTTTGTGGAACGCATCGGACTTAAAGAACATCTTTCGCCAACTCGTGCTAATGGAATGCTAGCCATGATGAAGCAAATAAAATTGTTTGCCTTGGCATTTTCTTCAAAGGCATAAAAAAACGCAAGCGTTGACTTGCGTTTTTTTTATTTTAAAAGAGTTATTTTTTCTTCGAACATTTTTTCTCTAATTCTTTGCAGCAAGTTGCTTTCGTAGAGTCATTTTTGCAACATTTTGCTTTTATTGAATCGCACGAAGCTCTCATACTGTCGCAACAAGCTTTCATTTTTACAGAATCACAAGTGCTTGCTTGTTCATTTTTACTGTTGTTGCAATTACAAGTTGCAAACAATAATACACTAAGATACTACGAGTAATTTTTTCATTCATTCAAAATATATTTAACTCTTCCAACTTCTCCGGTATCTAACATAACTTTAATGCCGTGATGATGGTTGGGTGATTTGGTTAGTATTCTACTAACCATACCTTCGGTAAGTTCGCCGGTGCGCTGGTGGGCTTTGAGTACAATTTGTACGGTTTGTCCTATCTGTATGTGGCTACGGTTATTTCCGCTTAGGTTATTTTGTTTTTCCATCTTTTTTATAGGCATTTTGTAAAATTACATAACCGATAATACTTGCTATTAGGGAAGAGAATATGGCTCCCATTTTTGCGCTTTCTACCATTTTATTACTTGTAAAAGCCAGTCCGGCAATAAATAAAGACATAGTAAAGCCAATTGCCGCTAAAAAGCCGGCACCAAGCAAGTGCTTTTTATTCATCCCGCTTGGTAGTGAAACAAATTTAAATCGAAGCAATATCGAAGTAAAACCATATACGCCAATTACTTTCCCTAATAGCAATCCAACAAAAGTACCTATAAAAACAGGATGTTGAATGGCAGTAGTAATATCGTTCGAAAAAACAAATCCTGCATTGCTCAAGGCAAAAATTGGTATTACCACAAAAGCAACAAAGGGATGTAAACTATGCTCCAACAGCTGCAACGGAGTAAGGGCTTTTTTCGAAAAACTGCGTATATTTTCAAGTATATGCAATTGGTTTTCGGTAACGGTGGGTTTGTTGTTGGGGTTCTCTTTTTTAAAAGCGTCAAGTAGTTTTTTTACACCCGATAAGTATTCATTCTCACTTACTTTAACCGTAGCAGGTATAGTCATTGCCATTAATACCGCAGCAATCGTTGCATGTACACCCGATAGTAAAAATGCAAGCCAAACACCACCAATGCCTACAATGCCATAAAATAAACGATGCCTAATGCCAATAAGATTCCCTGCAATTAACACCAACATAAAACCGGCTCCGGTAGCTAAACTTACAAAATTGATATCGGAGGTGTAAAAAAATGCGATGATTAAAACGGCTCCCAAATCGTCGACAATGGCCAATGCGGTTAAAAATACTTTGAGCGACAAGGGTACTTTATTTCCTAACAAATACACTACTCCTAATGCAAAAGCAATATCCGTAGCCATAGGAATTCCCCATCCGCTCGAGGTATCACCTTTCGGATTAAAGAAAAAATAAATCAATGCCGGAAAAACCATTCCACCAATAGCTGCCATAATAGGTAAAAGTGCTTGCTTGGGGTTTTGAAGTTCGCCCGCTATTATTTCGCGTTTTAGTTCTAAGCCCACAACAAAGAAAAAAACAGCCATTAATCCGTCGTTAATCCAGTGGTGTAAGCTTTTTGAAATTTCATTTCCGGCAAAGCCGATAGAAAGTTTTGTTTCCCAAAAATGATGAAACGACTCACCCCAAGCTGTATTTGCTATTATTATGGCAATAAAAGCCGACGAAAAAAGTACGATGCTACTAGAGGTGCTGTTATTCATAAACCTACTAATAGGATCAATTATCCATTTATCGGCAGCTGTTTTTTTTATGGGAGTGATTTTTCGCATTAAAGTGGTAGTTATTATTTTTTTAGTACTAATTCTACTCTACGGTTTGCAGCCCTACCCAGTTGGGTTTCGTTATCGGCAATAGGCACTTCTTCTCCCATCCCAAAGGCCTCAAGTCTGTCGGCAGCAATTCCTTTAGTAACCAAATACCCTTTTACGCTTTCTGATCGATTTGTCGATAATTTCTTATTGTATTCTGCCGAACCTTGATTGTCGGTATGTCCGTTAATAATAAGTTTCATAGAAGAGTTATCCTGTAGCATGGTGAAAATTTCGTCCAGTGTAGGATAAGATTCCGCTTTTATAGTAGCCGAATTGGTTTCGAAGTTGATGCCGTATACGGTAAGTTTTCCTTTGCTTTCTATTTCATCTTTCAATTGATGTTGTTTCACAGTATCAACTTTTACTTCTTCCACTTCGTAGCAACGTGTTGGTTTTTTTCCTTTGCGTTTAAATACCCAAGTGCCATATTCGTTTAAATCATCGCCATAACACCAAATCCCGTTTAATCGGGTTCCTTCTTCGTTAACTACCAATACGGCTTTTCCTTGTGGGTTTTTTCCTTCGTCTTCTACCCAAGTAAAATTAAGAATTCGTCTATCCATACCGGCATTTTTAATAATGCCGTTGCGGTATTGGTAGCATCCTTTTATAGAAGAGCCTTTTTGGCGTATAGATACGGTTCCCCAAGTAGAAGTCCAGTCGCCTGTAAGGTCAATAGATTTCATATTGTCGTTTACATAGCTCCCCCAAGCTTCTATTTCCATCAGTTCTGTAAATTTCTTAAATCCGTAATTAGAAAGGATTGTAACTTTTATCCATCGGGCTTGTGTAGGTTTTATGTCAAAATACTTGGTGGGAGCAAACTCTTCCAGCTTATCTTCCAAAACTACTTTATATCCGTCGGCGGCACTTGTAGTAGAAACTTCTACTTTAATTTTTTTGGCACAAATACCCGGATAGGTTTTTTCACACTCGTTATTAAATCCGAATTTTTCTATCAAGCATTCTTCCGAAAGCTCAAAAATAAATTCGAAAGGGAAGCTGCTTTCTTCGGCACTACCCCATCCTTTTTCGTTTGAACCGTCAATAATTGCTTCTTTTGACCATTTTGAAATTTTATTTGCCGATTGAGTTTCGGTATTAAATGTAGGAGGAGCTTTTAATACATAAGCTCCGTTGGGAATGGAGAGTACATTAAATGCTTTTTTTTCGGGCGTTTCTTCTTGCGCATAGGCACTAATAAAACCGGATAAGAAAATGAATAAGGTAATTAATGTTGTTTTCATGAGTACTATAAGATTTAAGGATTTTTGTTATTTAGTTTTTCTTGTATAAATTTTTCAACTACTTTCGGAAAGTGCTCATATTCTAATTGATGTACTCGTTTCGCCACATCATCGGCGGTGTCTGTTGGTAAAACGGCACATTTGGCTTGAAAAATTATTGTACCTTCGTCGTAATGTTCGTTTACATAATGAATGGTAATACCGGTTTCTTTTTCGTTATGTGCCACTACCGCTTCATGCACATATTGTCCGTACATGCCTTTCCCTCCATATTTGGGTAATAAAGCTGGATGAATATTAATAATTCTGTTGGGATAGGCATGTATTAAATTGGTCGGAACTTTAAGCAAAAATCCTGCTAAAATAATTAGGTCAATTTTTTTTTCTTGTAAGAGCTTTAAGATATAATCGGATTCAGAAAATTGATTTTTGGTAAAACTTATTGACGGGATGTGTAATTTTTTTGCCCGTTTATGTACAAATGCATCCGGTTTATTGGACAATATCAACACGATATTAACATGTTTCGATTGCTTAAAATAGTGAATTAAGTTCTCGGCATTACTCCCTGAACCTGAGGCAAATATTGCAATTTTTAAAGACATTTTATAGTGTTTTTTTTAGTGTTTATGTTGATAAAATATATTCCTTTTAAATCTTTTTATAGTGAAAAAATTGTTTTTTATCGTAAATAATTTATTCCTTTGCATCGCAAATTTAAAATAATATTTTATTAACTAAAAATTAAAGTTATGTCAGACGTTGCATCAAAAGTAAAAGCTATTATTGTAGATAAATTAGGAGTTGAAGAATCAGAAGTTACTCCACAAGCTAGCTTTACTAATGACTTAGGAGCAGATTCATTGGATACAGTAGAATTAATCATGGAATTTGAAAAAGAATTCGGTATTTCTATTCCTGATGATCAAGCAGAAAAAATTTCTACTGTAGGAGAAGCTATTTCTCATATTGAGTCTGTAACAAAATAATTATTAAAAAACTTCTTTATATTCTATATTTATGGAATTAAAAAGAGTAGTAGTAACAGGTCTGGGTGTCATTTCTCCTCTTGGTAATGATGTTCCAACATTTTGGAATAATCTTATTAAAGGAGTAAGTGGAGCCGGACCTATTACTCATTTTGATGCGTCACTATTCAAAACAAAATTTGCTTGCGAAGTTAAAAATTTTGATCCAAATAGCTATTTTGATCGAAAAGAAGCTCGTAAGATGGACTTATACACTCAATATGCTTTGGCTGCTGCCAAAGAAGCTATTGAGAATAGTGCTGTTGATTTAGAAAAAGTAGATAAAGATGAAATAGGGGTAATTGTTTCTGCCGGTATTGGGGGTATAGAAACTTTTGAAAAAGAAATTACTGACTATGCGCTTACAGGAAAAGAAATTGGACCCAAATTTAATCCATTTTTTATTCCTAAAATGATTGCCGATATTGCTGCAGGACAAATCTCTATCCAATATGGATTAAGGGGTCCTAATTATGCAACAGTATCTGCTTGTGCTTCTTCTACACATGCACTTATTGCTGCTTTTACGCATATTCGTTTAGGGCAAGCTAATATGATGATTGCCGGTGGTGCGGAAGCAGCTGTTTCTGCTGGTGGAGTAGGTGGTTTTAACTCTATGACGGCAATTTCTACACGTAATGATGATTTTATAAAAGCTTCTCGTCCGTTTAGTAAATCTAGAGACGGTTTTGTGATGGGTGAAGGTGCTGCTTGTTTAGTGCTCGAAGAACTTGATCATGCATTGGCAAGAGGAGCAACCATTTTATGTGAGGTTGTTGGTGGTGGTATGTCTGCCGATGCTTATCATTTATCGGCAACTCACCCTGAAGGTTTAGGAGCTAAATTGGTAATGAAAAGAGCATTGAAAGATGCCGGCTTACAACCGGAAGACGTTGATTATATTAATGTTCACGGTACAGCTACTCCTGTAGGAGATATTTCAGAAGCAAAAGCTATTAAAGAAGTTTTTGGAGAACATGCGTATAATTTAAATATTAGTTCTACTAAATCAATGACCGGTCATCTTCTTGGTGCTGCAGGTGCTATAGAAGGAGTTGCTTCTGTATTAGCCATTAAAAATGGTATTGTTCCTCCAACTATAAACCACGAACTTGGAGATGAAGACGAAGAAATTGATTATAAATTAAACTTCACTTTTAATAAAGCACAAGAACGTACCGTTAATGTCGCTTTATCTAATACATTTGGCTTTGGTGGTCATAATGCGAGTGTAATTTTTAAAAAGTTTGTCAAATAAAAAGTGATTAACTATTTTCAACAACAAATAAGGCTCTTTGCGAATTTTCGTAAGGAGCCTTATTTGTTATTCTACAAAATACTTGGTTTTTATCCTCGAAATATTGAACTTTACAAACTGGCGCTTTTACATAAATCAACCGCTATTAAGAGTAGTGATGGTCATTCTGTTAATAACGAACGATTAGAATTTTTAGGAGATGCTATTTTAGGAGCAATTATTAGCGATGTTATTTATTCTCGTTTTTCAATTAAACGTGAAGGCTTTCTTACAAACACTCGTTCTAAAATAGTTCAGCGTGAATCATTAAACCATATTGCCATTCAATTAGGGCTCGATAAACTTATACAATCTGCCGCCAAAACCTCCGACCATACTCAAAATATGTACGGAAATGCTTTTGAAGCGTTAATAGGAGCTATCTATTTAGATCAAGGATTTGCAAAATGCCGGCAGTTTATACTTAATAAAGTATTAAACAACTATGTCGACCTTAATAAAATTGCGTTTAAAGAAGTAAATTTTAAGTCAAAACTAATTGAATGGGGTCAGAAACATAAAGTGGAAGTTGTATTCGAAATAATTGAGGAGTATATTACACACGATAACAGTCCTGTTTTTCAAACAAAAATTTTGATTAATAATGAATATGCAGGGGTTGGTGTTGGCAATTCTAAAAAAGAATCGCAACAAAAAGCTTCAAAAATTGCTTTGAAAAATATCAAAGAAAAACCTAATTTTTGGGAAGAAAAATCAACTTTCAACCCTGTTGGAAACGTATAATTTTTTTGTTTTAAACTTTTTCGATAAAAACTACGTTTAATAACTACGGCAATAATTATTAAAACATATACAGATGAATTATCCGCATTACTCGCAAATGGTATTTGCCCAAGCAAAAAAATATGGTAATAAAAATGCTATGTATTATCGTGATGATAGTAAAGCATCTTGGATTGGGATAAGCTGGAATCAATTTGCTTCAGATATCAAATCTGTTGCTAAAGCCTTGTTCGAGCTTGGTATTAAACAACAAAACACATTAGCAATTTTTTCACAAAACAGACCGGAATCTTTTATTGTTGATTTTGCCGCTTATGCGCTTAGAGCAGTTACCGTACCGATGTTTGCAACTAGCAGTAAAAGTCAGGTAGCATATATGGTGCAAGATGCCGCTATTTCATTACTTTTTGTTGGCGATCAAACACAATATAATATTGCTTACGAAGTGATGCAAGAAACTGACACAATTAAGCAACTGGTGGTGTTCGATTCTTCTGTAAATACTCATGGCGAGGCTTCTACTGTTTTTTACAGGGATTTTTTACAGAAAGGGAAACAATCATCTGCCAACCAAGAAGTTGAAAAGCTACAGCAAGAAGCCACGCTCGACGATTTGGCAACAATCATGTACACCTCAGGTACCACCGGAGATTCCAAAGGGGTAATGCTTATACACGAAAGTTATAACGAGGCAATGCGTATTCATGATTTGCGATTAACAACCATATCCGATAAGGATAAATCCATTGCATTTTTGCCCATATCGCATGTTTTTGAGCGTATTTGGTGTTATTACTGCTTTAGTAGAGGAGTCGAAATTTATATTAACCTAAACCCCCAAGATATCCAACGAACATTAAAAGAAGTTCGTCCAACACTTATGTGCTCTGTACCTAGGTTCTGGGAAAAAGCTTACAATGGCATTTTGGAAGTGGTTGAGGCATATAATCCTATTATGCAAGGAGTTGTAACATGGGCTATAGCTGTTGGCAGCAGGTATAATCTCGACTATCTGCGTGAGGGCAAAACACCTCCTTTAGGCTTAAAATTAAGTTATATACTTGCCGATAAATTAATTTTCTCAAAAGTAAAAAAAACATTGGGCGTAGAAAATGCTAATTTTTTGCCTACAGCGGGTGCTGCTTTGTCTGATGATATAAACATTTTTTTTAGGAGCATTGGTATACCAATAATGTATGGATACGGATTAACGGAAACTTCTGCCACAGTTGCTTGTTTCAATTACTCTAACTATAAAATAGGAACGGTAGGTACTGTAATGCCACATTTAGAAGTGAAAATTGGAGATGAAAATGAAATTTTGGTGAAAGGAAAAACTGTGTTTAAAGGCTATTATAACAAGCCCGAATTAACTGCAGCGGCTTTTACACCCGATGGGTTTTTTAAAACAGGTGATGCCGGTTTTATAGAAAATAACGATATCATTCTTACTGAAAGGATAAAAGATTTGTTTAAAACATCCAACGGGAAATACATTGCTCCTCAGCATATTGAAACTCTTTTAGTTATTGATAAATATATCGATCAAGTAGCTGTAATAGGCGATCAGCGTAATTTTGTGTCGGCAATAATTGTTCCCGATATGTTGGAACTGAAAAAATATGCCAAAAAAGAGGAAATAGACTATGAAACTATTGATGGTTTGTTAAAGGATAAAAGAATTATTCAATTTATTACCGATAGAATAAGTAAGCTTCAGGAAGGAATGGCCGGTTTCGAGAAGATTAAAAAATTTATTCTTATAGCCAATGGTTTTACCATTGAATCGGGCGAACTTACAAATACACTCAAACTACGTCGATCGGTTATCCTTCATAAATATAAAAAAGCAATTGATAGAATGTATAACGAAGGATAAATACTATAAACACAACTGTTTTATTAAGAGAGGCAATGTTGTTCTCTCTTTTTTTTATCTACCTTTGCACCCCATATTAAATTAAGAAAATGATAACAATTGAATCCCTTAAAGACATTCAAGAACGTGAGTTAGCGTTGAGGAGGTATCTTTGACATTGATGCAAAGCTAATTGAAGTAGAAGAAGAGGAATTAAGAACGCATGCTCCCGATTTTTGGAATGATTCCAAAAAAGCAGAAGAGCAAATGCGTAAAATAAAATCCATAAAAAAATGGGTGGATGGCTATCAGGAAATAAAAATTGCTGTAGATGAGCTTTCTTTGGCTTGGGATTTTTACAAAGAAGCTGCTATTACAGAAGAAGAACTGGATGTTGCTTACAATCAAGCATTACAGTTGATAGAAAATTTAGAGTTGCAAAATATGCTTCGTCAAGAAGAAGACCATTTTGGGGCAGTGCTTAAAATAGTTGCCGGTGCTGGTGGTACCGAAAGTCAAGATTGGGCATCTATGCTTTGCCGTATGTACCAACGCTGGTGCGACTCTAAAGGATACAAGGTAGAAATTGTTAATTGGCAAGATGGCGATGAGGCCGGAATTAAAACCGTAACTCTACAAGTAGAAGGCGATATGGCTTTTGGCTATTTAAAAAGTGAAAACGGGGTTCATCGTTTGGTCAGAGTGTCACCTTTTAATGCTCAAGGTAAACGAATGACCTCCTTCTCCTCAGTATATGTTGTGCCTCTTGTCGACGACACTATTGATATAGAAATAAATCCGGCAGATATTACCTGGGAAACTTTTCGCTCATCGGGAGCCGGTGGGCAAAATGTAAATAAAGTGGAAACAGGAGTGCGTTTACGGTATCGCTATAAAGATGAGTTAACCGGAGAAGAAAAGGAGATCGCTATTGAAAATACCGAAAGTCGTTCGCAATTTGGAAATAAAGATAATGCTATGCGCTTGCTTAAATCTCAATTGTACGAAATGGAGTTGGAAAAAAGAAGAGCTGCTCAACAGCAAATAGAAGCCGGAAAGAAAAAAATAGAATGGGGTTCGCAAATTCGCAGCTATGTTTTCGACGATAAACGGGTAAAAGATCATCGAACAGATTATCAAACTTCCAATGTTCAAGCAGTAATGGAAGGCGAAATTGACCCTTTTATTAAAGCATACCTAATGACATACGCTCAATAGCGCAATTTTTTATTATTTTTTTTTGCTTTATAAATAACTGAAAACTAGGCTTTAAAAAAAAAGATGAAAAAAATAATGAAAAATTGTTGCCTTGGTGCTTGCTAATAAAAAATAACTCTCTATCTTTGCAGTCCGTTTTGAAAATATCACTTGTCAAAAGAGACAGGAAAACCTTTAGAACAGGAGTTATTATTTGATTTTATAAGTTTGAAGTATTAGTTTGTGAAAACAAATACTTTACAACAAAAAAAATAACAAGAGCGATCTTTGTAAAAAATTGGAACAACAAAAAGATGTAGTATAGAAGAGAAACGATTCTTTTATAATAAATCTAGTTATCTT
>JAFGVL010000081.1 GCA_016938015.1 Paludibacteraceae bacterium | reverse complement strand
TTGTCTGTTTTGGGGAAGCTGAAAACCAAACAAGAGTAAGCATATTATTTTACTACATTTATTATGAAAAAGTTATTATTTGTTTTTGGTGTTGTAGGTTTATTAGCTTTAACAAGCTGTTCTAAAGAAAAAGAATGTACATGTACAGATTGGGATGGCACTGTAACTACTGAAACTACTGACGAAGAATGTGATGAGTTGTACACAACAGAAGTATTAGGTATCCGTGTTCCTACCGGTACTATTTCTTGTGTTGAAAAATAACTAACAATCACAAAAAAATTAAAGGCTGTACTTTTTTAAGTACAGCTCTTTTTTTATACATAACTTACTTTTATCCCGACAATATGCTTAAAATTGGCTTATACCAAGCCTTTAAATAACTATTTTTAAATGAAAAAACCTATTATAACTGCCTTGCGCATACTTACCGGTATTATTTTTATTTTTTCAGCGCTATCAAAACTCCTCTCAATAGATTCTTTTGAGATCTATATATACAGTTTTAATATTTTAAGCTTACCTCTTTCGTTTTTATTTGCTCGCATAGTAATAGGATTTGAGTTACTGTTGGGTGTGCTATTTATTTTAAACGCTTACATTAAATTGGTAGCATTAAGTACACTTGCCATGCTACTGTCTTTTATCATTTTTTTGGTATACCTTATTTTTACTCAAAACCCCGAAAATTGCCATTGCTTTGGCGATGTTTTAGAAATTTCTCATACCAACTCCATTATTAAAAATTTAGTTATCATGGGGTTTGTATTGCTGGTACTAAAACAACACAAACCATCTTCGTACAGATTTAAAACAGCCGCCACCATACTCGGCATAGTTGTTAGTTTGGCTATTCCATTTAGTGTGTCTCCACCCGACAATTTTAATATCTCGGCTTATGCCAATAAAACAAGCTATAACGAACAAGCGCTACAAGAATATTTAACCCAAAAAGGAACTTTACAAGGTAAACAAGTAATTTGTTTTTACGGTACCGGCTGTCGTTTTTGCAAGCTTTCTTCTAAAAAATTAACTGTAATTGCAGAAAAAATAAGTGAAAAAGAATCCGCCTTTTCAATTATTTTTTGGGGAGATGAAGAGCGAATCGAAAAATTCTTTACCACAACAAACAGCACACGTTTTGCCTACGAAACAATGGATGCAAATCAATTTCTGCGGATAACAGATGGTCAAATGCCGGTAATACTTCTATTAGAAAATGGCCAAGTAAAAAAGAAGTACGGCTATAGAGATTTAAATGAAGAAGAAATACTAAATTTCTTTGAAAAATAGAACTAAAAAAGCTTATCGTAAATGATAAGCTTTTTTTATAAAAAAAGAAAGCTATTAACTCTCTTTGTACCCAGAGCACCGCTGCCGCGCAATTTCATCGCATGGTAAAGTAAGTAATGATATATTACCACACGATGAAATCGTGCGGCAGCGAGTGGTTCTTAGTTTTAGAAAAAGTTAATATAGTACACTTTTAGTACACCTTCAAAATATAAAAATCCCTCTTAATCAAAACATTAAGAGGGATTTTTTGTACCCAGAGCGGGACTTGAACCTGTCTGCCGACAGGCAGGCCCGCACAACCCTGAAGCCACATGTCATTCACTTCTCTAAACTTTTTAAGAATTCCTTTCCTACTCCTGATTTCAAATATTTTTCTCGATGTCTGGCAGTTAAACGATCAGCACATTTTTCTTCATACAACAATAGGAATGGTGCATACGGTTTTGTTGTCCTTTCGTATCCACTATTATGACGATGTAGCCGCTCCAACAAATTGGATGTCATTCCTACATAAATATAGTTCCTTTCAATACTTCTTATAGCATAAACAGTATATAACATAGCTTTTTAAAAATAAAAAAAGAGAGCTATTAACTCTCTTTGTACCCAGAGCGGGACTTGAACCCGCACAGCCGTGAAGCCACAGGATTTTAAGTCCTGCGTGTCTACCAATTCCACCATCCGGGCGTCCGTAGACTAGGAACTTACGTTCCTTATTGAGCGAAAGACGGGACTTCCCGATTTCCTTCGTCATCGGGATAAACTTCTTCGTCCCAAAAACATGCTTGCTCAAACATTGAGCGAAAGACGGGACTCGAACCCGCGACCCCGACCTTGGCAAGGTCGTGCTCTACCAACTGAGCTACTTTCGCATTTCAATTTATTCAACAAATGAGAAATATCTGAACTTGCCAAGGTCGGTGTATTAATAACCTTTGGGCAAGGTCGTGTCCCAATCCATCGGAACTACTTTCGCATTTCAATTTATTCAACAAAGTAGGCTGACTCTTCAGTTCCTTTTTAAATTTGAGACTGCAAATATAAGTCATTTTTTTATTTTTTAGAACACTTGCGTAAAAATTTGTAATTTTTATCGTTTCTGTATAAATTATGCTGTACTTTAGCAACACATTTTTAAAGTTTTACCATCTCATTTTTAAACTATGAACTTTTCAAGAATAGCATCTGTAGGCATATTTTTTTCTTTTTTCAGCCTTATTCAGTTTTCATGTACCCCCCAAAAAAAAGAACTTAAGGAGAAAACAACTACAGACTCTCTAGTTATTTCCATTCCTACTTTTAATGCCGATTCTGCTTACGAATATATTCAGGCACAAGTAGATTTCGGCCCGCGCACTCCCAACAGCAAAGCGCACAAAAAATGTGGTGATTACTTACTAAAAGAAATGACTCGTTTTGGAGGACAAATTACTGTGCAAAAGGCTGATTTAATAGGATGGGATGGTACTACACTCAAGGCTCGTAATATTATTGCATCATTTAATCCCGAAAAAACTACTCGCATCCTTTTACTTGCCCATTGGGATTGTAGGCCATGGAGCGACCACGATCCGAACCCTGCCAACCACAAAAAGCCTGTATTAGGCGCAAATGATGCCGCAAGCGGGGTTGGCGTATTAATGGAAATTGCCCGTCAGCTACAGGCTCAAAAAACCACCGTAGGAATCGATATCTTGTTTGTAGATATGGAAGATTATGGCGAACCCGAATGGTATGAAGGCGAAAAAACTGAAAAATCGTGGTGTTTGGGCTCACAGTATTGGGCAAAAAATCCGCATGTGCCCGGATACAGGGCTCGTTATGGCATTTTGTTAGATATGGTTGGCGTACCCAATGCCACCTTCCCTAAAGAGCAACATTCTATGTACTATGCTCCTCATGTAGTGGAAAAAGTATGGAACGAAGCAACAGCAAATGGATTTGACACTTATTTTGTAAACAAACAAGGAGGAGCTATTACTGACGATCACCTACCAATAAACCAAATCATAGGCATTCCAACCATCGATATTATTCATTACGATGAAAATGGATTTGGTGATTTTTGGCACACGCAAAACGATACAATGGAAAACATTGATAAAACAACTTTAAAGGCTGTTGGACAAACCTTGTTGGGGGTTATTTATAAAGAGAGGGAATAAATCCCCGCAACCACTTGAGGGGCGAGATTAAAAAGATTCGTCATCAGGCTGTTCATTTTTATGATTCTCAAAAATGATATGAATAAAACAAAAGAAAGCGAAATGTCAAATACTCCTTCCTGGGATTGGCCGTTGTTAATTACAAAACTTCATAAAGAAGTGATAGAATATTTTGCTTCGACAGATTTGAGTCAAATCGGGCATACCGAAGCGGTACATAATTTTGCACAATTGCTTGCTAAGTTGGAACGATACGACGAACACCGACAAGCTTTAATAGAAATGGCAGCTCTATTGCACGATATTGGCTGTCCCAATGCCAAAAATAAGTACGGCAATACCAATGCTCCCAACCAAGAAAAGGAAGGCAAAATAGTTGCCGCTCAATTACTTGCCAACTACCCCATTTCCGAAGAAGATAAAAAACTTTTAGCCGAAGTGGTTGGTTTACACCATCATCAAAAAAAATTGAAAGAAATGGGATTTGAAATTTTAGCAGAAGCCGATTTAATAGTTAACCTGCTGGAAGGCTATTACGATTTAGGACAAGCGGATTATCTGTTCGACCACTTAGTAAGCAGTAAAAGCGGACGAGATATATACCGAAATATATTTTTGAAATATTAAACAACTGTATTTCTTACCATTCAACTTTTAACTCATTTGCCACTTGAACTTTCATATAAAAAAGGATTACTCGAAGCCGGTTGCGACGAAGCCGGCAGAGGGTGTTTAGCAGGTTCGGTATTTGCAGCAGCAGTTATTTTACCTCCCGATTTTAGCAACGACTTACTTAACGACTCCAAACAGCTTACCGACAAACAACGCTACGCATTACGCCCTATTATTGAAGAACAAGCCCTGGCATGGGCGGTGGGTATTGTTTCGGCTCAAGAAATTGATACCATAAACATCCTAAATGCTTCTATTTTAGCTATGCACCGTGCTATTGATCAACTACAAATTCGTCCGGAACATTTATTGATTGATGGCAATCGGTTTAAAAAATACCACGATATTCCACATACCACCATCGTGAAAGGAGATGGAAAATTTATGCCCATAGCGGCAGCTTCTATTCTTGCGAAAACGTATCGTGACGATTATATGCAACAATTGCACGAAGAATTTCCTCTCTACGATTGGAAAAACAACAAAGGTTATCCCACCAAAAAACACCGAGCCGGAATTCGTAAACATGGCGTAACTCCCTATCATCGGATGAGCTATCAGCTGTTGGATAATCAGTTGGAGATTCCATTCTAAATATTCCACGTAAAGAAAAGAACACGCAAAGAGCGCAAAGTTTATTTATTTTTCTTTGCGCCCTCTGCGTATTGGCTTTGCGCTCTTTGCGTGAACCTCTTTTTTATCAATATTTAACCATCCTAACACAACAATTCGTATCTTAGTACTGTTTTACTTCTATGAAGACGGCTCATCTCATAATAGTATTGATGCTACAAAGTTTAACGGCTTGTGCTCAACCAAGATCAACTGAAATAAATAACTCAGACACTACAACTATGGATGCAACAATAAATAAAACCAATGAAGAGTGGAAAAAAGAACTCACTCCCGAACAATATTATATTCTCCGCGAAAAAGGCACCGAAAGTCCGTATACAGGCAAATTGCTTTTAATTAAAGATAAAGGAGTTTACCATTGCAGTGCCTGTGGCAACGAACTTTTTAGCTCCGATGCCAAGTTCGATTCGCATTGTGGATGGCCAAGTTTCGATAAAGAAATTAAAGCCGGCACTATTAAAACTGCGGTAGATAATTCGTTGGGTATGTCACGTACAGAAATTATGTGTGCTCGATGTGGTGGTCATTTGGGGCATGTATTTAACGATGGTCCAACCGAAACAGGAATACGTTACTGCGTTAATTCTATTTCGTTAGAGTTTGTTCCCGAAGCAGATACAAAAAACTACACCGATAGCATTACACTGGGAGGAGGTTGTTTTTGGTGTATAGAAGCTATTTATCAACGATTGGAAGGCGTTATTGCAGTAAGCTCGGGATATTCAGGTGGGCATACCGAAAATCCGAAGTATAATGAAGTATGCGAAGGCAACACCGGCCATGCAGAAGTAGTACAAGTAGTTTTTGATACTCGTAAAATAAGCTTAGAAGAAATACTGCATGTATTCTTTACCTCACACGATCCCACCACACTCAATCGCCAAGGTAATGATGTAGGCACTCAATATCGTTCAGTTATATTTTACAGCAATAGTGCACAACAAACAATAGCTGAAAAAATGATAGCCGCATTTAACAACGAAAAAGTTTTTAAACACCCTATCGTTACAGAAATAGCTCCTCTCAAAACTTTTTATAAAGCCGAAAATTACCACCAAAATTACTACAATGACAATAGCAATGAACCCTATTGCCGACTTATTATCATGCCAAAAGTTCGCAAATTTCAACAGGGTTTTAAAGATATCCTAAAGTGAAAAATTGACAGCTTTTATGACAATTTTTCACTTTAACAAAAGCTCTCCAATTACCCACTAAAAAATCTTATCTATTTGATTATCTGATGTTTTTGAGCATTTCTGCAATTGAAGTAAAACAATTGGCAAAAGAATTGAAAGAACTATCTCAAAAATATTAATTGTTTAACTTTATTAAAAATGGAGGTTGTTATGACGCTTATTAGAAGAAATGAGAACTACCCAACCTGGTCTAACTTTTTTAATGAATTCTTTAATCACGATTGGGCTGATTGGAAACAAAACAATTATTCCGATCCAAACACCACCTTACCTAGCGTGAATATAAAAGAATCTACAGACCAATTCGAGGTAGAAATGGCTGTTCCCGGAATGGAAAAAGAAAATTTCAAGGTGGAACTAAACAACAATTACTTAACTATTTCTGCTGAAAACAAAAAAGAAAGCGAACAAAAAGAAGGCGAACGGTATACTCGGAAAGAGTTTAGTTACAGTAGTTTTAGCAGAACATTTGCCTTGCCCGAACTTGTTGAGAATGATAAAATTGAAGCTAAATACAACAATGGCATACTTAAAATTTCTATTCCAAAACGAGAAGAGGCAAAACCAAAACCGGTCAAATTAATTGACATTGCATAACTCAATTAGAGTGGCAATAAAACCCCATTTATTGTCACCTAATTTTATTAAACTATTAATTTTCATGCAATACATATACTATAAGTAATATTGATTTTTGTATCATCTTAAAAAACGAAGATCATGACTTATTCTATTGACATATTTATTTTTGGCATTATTGTTTTATCTGCTATCATAGGAATTGTAATTATAACTAACACCCCCGAAAACGACCGTAAATAAATCATTTGTTGATGGTTCGTTTTCATTCTATTATCAATAACATCTATTTATGCAGAGTAATTGAACAAGGGTTTATCTAAACCTTTTAAAAGAATTATGTAAAAACGCGAAGAAAAACAGTTCCTTTCTTTGCGTTTTTTTGTGCACAAATTAGATTCAAAAATTAAGAAAGTAACTTTCAACCCCATTTCATTATCTTTGCATAAACAAATTACCACTAATCTATGACTCTTGTTAAGCCAACATGTCTTCTTGGAATGTCGGGCGGAACGGATAGCTCCGTTGCAGCGATGTTATTACAAGAGCAAGGATATAAAGTTATTGGAGTTACTTTTCAATTTTGGGAGAACGCTACTTCATCTCAACAATTGAAAGAAGCACAAAGCTTGGCTAAAACTATTGGCATAGAGCATTTTGTATACGATGCACGTAATCGCTTCAAAACCGAGATTGTAGATTACTTTATTAACGAATATTTAGTTGGGCACACCCCTGTTCCTTGTGTAAAATGCAACAATCAAGTTAAATGGCAACTGCTTTTTAAGCTAGCCGAAAATTTGAATTGCAAAACTATTTCCACCGGACATTATTGTAATATAATTGAACGAAAAGGCTTTTATCACATTGCACAAGGCATAGATCAGGATAAAGACCAATCGTTTTTTTTATGGGGCTTACCTCAAGTTATATTACGCAAAATAATATTCCCTTTAGGTTCACTCACTAAAAAACAAGTACGCGAAATTGCTGATAAAAAAGGATTTAAAACAATTTCCACTAAAAAAGACAGCTTAGGCGTTTGCTTTTGTGCAGATAATTATCGTCCGTTTTTACGTCAATATGCTCCTAAATTTGAATTTAAAAAAGGAAATTTTGTAGATGAAAACGGAATTGTTTTAGGCACACACGAAGGCTATCCTTTTTTCACGGTAGGTCAACGAAGGGGCTTAGGCATTCACCTTAACCGTGCAGTATTTGTAAAGGAAATCGTTCCTCAAACTAACACGGTTGTTCTTGCGCCCTTAAGCAGTTTATATAAAACCGAGTTTCTTCTCAAAGAGTGGAATTTGATTAACGAATCCGACTTCACAAAAAACTTTGATATTATTACAAAAATACGATACCGCAAACAAGCTACTCCAAGTCGGGTTATCAAATTGGAAAATGGGTTGCTTAAGGTGGAACTTGCCAATCCATTAGAAGCCATTGCACCCGGGCAAGCGGCTGCGTTCTACAAAGAGGAGATTGTGTTAGGTGGAGGAATAATCGTATGAGTTTTACTCAAAATATCACATTAAGTAAACCCCTCACTAAATACTATTACTTTTTAGGATTCATAAACACTTCCAACCTATTTTGCTGTATCATAAGCGCTTTCAACGATTCTTTGATAGATTCGGCAGATAGTTTATTAACCTCATCGGCATAATCTTTTACCAAGTTAATACCATCTTCTTCATATAAATTTATTGCTCTAAGCCACCAAGAGTTTTCTTCCAGATTTTCTTTGTGTTGCTTTATCAAATTTAACTTTACTTTTTGTAAATCTTTCTGCAACGGGCCATTTACTAGTATGCTATCTAATTGTTGATAAACCAATTTTAATAACTTTTCTCTTTTGATAGGGTCGGTGTCAAATTGAATACTAAGCGTTACTTGTTCTTGCGGTTGATTAGTTACACCGGCACGAACTCGTACGCCATACGTTCCCCCTTCTTCTTCGCGAATAGTTTCTGTATAGCGAATATCTAAAATATCGGCCAAGGCATCAAAATGTACACGGTTGGTTAAATTATACGGTAATCCTCCTGATAGTAATATATACACAGAAGATTTAGAAACTTTCATTTCTCTATCAAAATCACAGGTTTTTTTACCAAGCGGATAGCGCACATTATTATCTTTCCAGTTCTCTTTATCGGCAGTAGTTTTTAACCCTCCTATGTACGCAAGAATAAGCGGTTTAATGCTATCCATATTGATATTTCCTACAAACACAAAGGTAAAATCGGCCGGATTGGCAAAGCGTTGTTTGTAAATTTTCAATGCTGTTTTTTGATTTACCTGTTCCAATGTTTTCATATTCATCAAAACAGCACGCGGATGATAGTTGGTAGACAACAAGCTTACACTGTCTTTAAAGGAAGTGCGCGGATCCATTTGCACATTAGCCAATGCGGTTTTGTATTGATTCATTTGCACCTCAAAAGCACTGTTATCTTTGCGTGGAGCAGTAAAATACAAGTAGGAAAGCTGCAACAATGTTTCTACATCTTTTACCGAAGAACCCCCTTTTAGTCCTTCTGAATAGACTGAAATATAGGGAGAAACAGAAACCATTTTACCGGCAAGCATTTTTTCCAATTCGATAGCAGAGAATTTTCCAATACCATTATTATCAATTATAGCATCCGCTAAATGAGCAGAAGGTAATTCATTCAGCTTTTGTACCAAAGAAATACCTCCATCACTAAAGGCAGAAAAAAGTAATTCGTCGTCTTTATTGTTGGTTGGTTTTAATACCACTTTTACACCATTATTCAATAGCCATTCAGTAGTACCTAGTATTTCGTTGGTAGTTTCTCTCACAATCTTTCCGGGCAAAGGATTTTTTGCCATCAAAGGCTTATTAGATATCTTTTCTTCATACGGACTTAATTTTGCTGTTGAAGAATGGCTTAAAGCAGTGATAATCTCTTCTTTAGTGGGCAATACAACACCTTCTTTTTGGGGACCGGAGATATCTATTACCAAATTAGTGTCGGTAATATATCCTTTCACAGTTTTATTTATTTTTTCCAATGTTATTTCCTCTTGAAAAGCTTTTTTGGCAGCTTCAAATTCCCATGCAATACCGGGTATTGCTTCTAACTGAAGAAAATGCCCTATATACTCACGTACAAAACCGGCACTTTTTTGCTTATCGCGTTCGTTGTAACTTTTTTCGTAAGATGCCAACAAGTCTTTTTTAGCCCTTTCAAATTCCGAGGACGTAAAACCAAATTGTTTGAGGCGTTCAATTTCTAACAACAAATCGCTAAATGCTTTTTTCTCCTCCCCTTGTTTGGCATGTACAATAATTTGAAAAGCATCTTTAGAACGTGCAATATCTCCATAAAATGCTCCACCTTCTATAAACGATGTTTCGGCTTTTTTTGAAGCCTCATCCAAACGAGCGGTTAACATGTTTGAAATTAGAGCATTTATAATAGTTAAGGTATAACTTTGAGTGGTTTTTTTAAACGCATCTGTTTGAGCTGAGTGTTTATATTCAACCCCGAATCGGCTAAATTTAGCTTCAGGATCGGTAACAATAGAAATGATGGGGGCTTGATTATCAGGTATTTGATAAATAATGCGTTCTGCCGGATTAATAGGCTTAGGAATATCTGCAAAAATTCGTTTTACAGATTGTTCCATCTGATTAACATCTATATCTCCCACAATTATAATAGCCTGCAAATCTGGTCGATACCATTTTTTGTAATACGAGCGTAAGGCCTCGTAAGTAAAATTATTGATTACTGCCGTATCGCCAATTATATCTCTTTTTGCATATTGCGAACCCGGATATTTTAGTTTATTGCTTTCTTTCCACATGCGTCGGTTAGCATTGGCTCCGGTGCGCCATTCTTCCAAAATAACACCTCTTTCCTTTTCTATTTCTTTCTCTTGGAGACTTATAAAACTTGACCAATCATGCAGCACCAATACACAACTGTCTACAATACTTTGTCGTGTAGTTGGAATACTGCGCAACATATACACAGTTTCATCCAACGAAGTATAGGCATTGATATTGGTTCCAAATTGCGCCCCAATGATTTCCATATAATTCAACATCGTTTTTCCCGGGAAATTTTTGGTGCCATTAAAGGCCATGTGTTCCAAAAAATGGGCTAGACCATTTTGATGATCTTCTTCTAAAATAGCCCCTACATTTTGTGCTATATAAAAATCTGCGCGTTGTTCGGGCTTATTATTATAACGTATATAATAAGTCAATCCGTTTTCTAATTTACCGTAACGAATAGCGGAATCAATAGGTATTTGTTGAGCAAATAAGTTCGTAACAGAAATAAGAAAACCCACTACCAACAATTTGTTTGTTTGCATATGTTTAATGTATTTGAGGCATAAAGGTAATAAAAAAAGTCTCCGTATATACCGAAGACTTTTTTAGAAAACTTTTTTAATTCTTTATTTTGCTTCTTGAGTTGCCGCTTTTACTTGTTTTTTTGCAGCAGCATTTGTTTTTGCGGCTTCTGATTTGCCTTTAGTTGTTGCTTCTTCTTTAGCTACTTCAGATTGAGGGTCTACCACAATTTTTTGTTGAGCTTTTGCCGCTTTTACTTCTTTTTTATTTTCCTTTTTTGCTTGTCCTTTTGCATCGGGAGCTTGTGCCAATACAATTGTTGTACTTACTAAAGCAACAACAATCAACGAACTCATTTTTTTTATCATAATTTGGTAGTTGTTTAATTTGTTTATACAAACATAGTCGTTTTTTATAAAACAAAAAACCTATAAACGTGTTCTTTAATGGAGTTGTACTTTTTATTCGTTTATTTTTTTCAAAACTCTGAAATACTTTCAAATAGAACTATTAATTTTTTTTAAATAATTATCAATTTAACTGAAATAGTTTACTTTTGCATCTCCTATTTGTAAACAATTTAAAAACAACATATAATTATGCAATTAACTTACAAAGCTGTATCAGCAGCAGAAGCGGTAAAAGCCATTAAATCGGGCGACCATGTGCATTTGAGTTCGGTAGCCAGTGTACCTCAAGTATTAGTTAGTGCTATGTGCGACCGCGGTCGTGCCGGCGAATTAAAAGACGTGCATATTCATCACCTACACACTGAAGGAGCAGCTGCTTATGCAGAACCTGAATTTGAAGGAGTTTTTCAACATGATGCATTCTTTGTAGGAGGAAATACCCGAAAAAGTGTTCAAGCAGGTTATGCAGATTATATCCCTGTATTATTAAGTGAAACACAAAAATTGTATCGTTCCGGAATATTAAAATGCAATGTGGCTATGGTGCAAGTTTGCCCACCAGACGAACACGGATATGTTTCTTTAGGAACATCAGTAGATGCAACTTTAGCCGCTATCGAAACATCGGATTATACCATTGCAGTGATTAATAAAAATGTACCTCGAGCTTTAGGCGATGCCATGATTCCTTTAAGCATGATTGATATTTTTGTTGAAGATAATACACCGCTTGAACCGGCACATTTTTCGACTCCCGATGAAACTGAAATTGCTATTGGTAAACATTGTGCCGAATTAATAGAAGATGGAGCGTGCTTACAAATGGGTATTGGAGCTATTCCAAATGCTGTTTTGGCCTGTTTAGGTAATCATAAAAACTTAGGTGTGCATACCGAAATGTTTGCCGATGGCGTATTAGAATTGGTTGAAAAAGGGGTTATAAATGGAGCTAGTAAAGAAATTGACCGAGGTAAATTAGTAGCTACTTTTTTAATGGGTTCACAACATGTGTACGATTTTGTGAACAACAACCCTCAAGTATTGATGCAAGATGTAGGTTACACAAACGATCCATTTGTCATCTCTCAACTTTCAAAAATGACTGCAATCAACACCGCTCTACAAATTGATATTACCGGACAAGTTTGTGCTGACTCCATTGGAACAAAACACTATTCGGGCGTTGGCGGACAAGTTGATTTTATTTACGGATCATCTCGTTCAAAAGGAGGAAAACCAATTATTGCCATGCCTTCTGTTACTAAAAAAGGATTGAGTAAAATATCACCTACATTAACCTTAGGAGCAGGTGTTGTAACTTCCCGTAATCACATGCATTGGTTTGTAACAGAACATGGAGCGGTAAATTTATATGGAAAAACCTTGCAAGAACGCGCTAAGTTAATTACTTCTGTTGCTGACCCTAGTGTAAGAGAAGAATTAGAGAAAGCAGCTTTTGAAAGATTTGGATCGCATTATCGGTTTGTATGTAAATAAAAAGAATTAGATTTTTTATAAAACTACTGAAGCACGAAAAAGGATTATCTTTTTCGTGCTTCTTTGTTGAAAAATATTCTTAGAAGAATCTTTTTTTAGTTAGAAAAACCATTATATTTGTAACCATTGTGTAAGGTTAATATATATGGTTATGAAAGAATACATATCATTATCAGAAGCAGCTGAACTTATAGGTAAAAGTAAAGAAACTCTTAGACGGTGGGATAGAGAAGGAAAACTTCTTGCCCTTCGCGAACCTATTAGCAAGTATAGAGTTTATGATAAAGCACAAGTTGAATTATTATTCAACGAGTTTATTTCTTCAACGAGCTCTGACAAACAAACAAACTTTGTTGAACCAACCAGTAAATACTCGGTTATAGAACTTTTTGCAGGAGCAGGAGGATTAGCTATAGGCTTAGAAAAAGCGGGGTTAAACTGTGTCGCATTAAATGATGTTGATAAATGGGCTTGCGCCACACTTAGAAAAAATAGACCAAACTGGAATGTGTTGGAAGGAGATATAAAATCCTTTGATTTTTCTGAGTATCACAATAAAGTAAATGTTGTTACAGGCGGTTTCCCATGTCAAGCTTTTAGTTATGCCGGTAAAAAATTAGGATTAAATGATGCACGAGGCACTTTATTTTATGAATTTGCACGTGTGGTTAAAGAAGTAAATCCTCCCATTTGTATAGGTGAAAATGTTAGAGGTTTACTTAGCCACGAAAATGGAAGAACACTCCAAGGAATGATTTCAATCTTAGATGAAATTGGGTATAATATTATGCCTATTCAAATACTTAAAGCGATTGATTATAAAGTTCCTCAAAAAAGAGAACGATTAATTTTAGTGGGAGTACGAAAAGATATTGTTACAAAATTTGAATACCCTAAACCTTACAAAAAAATATATACATTAAAAGATGCTCTTAAAAAAGGAGATTTATTTGATTTCGACGTTCCTAATTCCGAAGGAGTAAAATATCCAAAAAGGAAAAAAGAAATTTTAGATTTAGTGCCACCAAAAGGATATTGGAGAAATCTACCTTTAGATATTCAAAAAGAATTTATGGGTCAAAGTTTTTATTTAGGTGGAGGGAAAACCGGTATGGCAAGAAGAATTGGATGGGATGAACCTTGCTTAACTTTAACTTGTAGTCCGGCACAGAAACAAACAGAAAGATGTCATCCGGATGAAACCCGACCATTTACGGTACGTGAATATGCTCGAATACAGACTTTTCCTGATGAATGGATATTTTCAGGCTCTACAGCCCAACAATACAAACAAATTGGGAATGCAGTTCCTGTTAATCTAGCAAAAGAAGTAGGTTTTGCTATTATAAGTTTTCTTAATAAATACTATGAAGAACTAAAACCTAAACAAAGGGGAGTTCTTAATCTCGCAGGCTAAGTCATCACATCCCTTTTGAAAAAATTCTTTTGTGTTTAAAGATTCAATGCATTTATGTAAAGCAACCACTAAATGTTTATAAAAATCTTCAAATCCGGTTATTCTATACCAAAAATCTTCTCCTATAATTACTGGATGTGTTTCATTAATTTTTTTATAATGCATGCTAAGCTCTGGTTCTTCCCCGTATAAAACGCCAACGATAAAATCAGTATTGCTTATCCCCTTTAGTGCTTTATTTGTTCTAGCTAAATTAATTGTATCTGTAAACTTCCTAATAAGAGGAGCAACATCTTCTGAGTTTATTGTATTAGGGCCAGACTTGAGCTGACACCATTTTTTTCTATTGTCAACTCTATCAATAAATTCAATATCCATCCCTTTAATTAAGGAACCTTCGGCTATCCCTAATTCAACAAACATATCTTGAATACGTGTACCAAATGAAGTATTAATAGATGTGCCCAAAACACGAGGATAATAAAGTGCCTTTGCAACACCTTCAGGACTATATTTATCATCTAAAACTTTAGATAAGTATTTTACTACAATAGGATTTATATTATATGCTTTTAATCTGCTGTGTTTTTTCAAAGACGTTTCAATATGCGGCATAAAAATATTTTTTTCAAAAAAATTTACAACATCTTCAATTAGTTCTTTTTCTTTCATTATTACACATTTAAAATTTTCACAAATATCCTATTTATATTTAGAAATTAACACCTAAATTAAATTTTATTATTCTCAAAAACGTAAAACCAATCCTCCTAAAGCATACGAGTTTAACTTAACCTGCGCCCCTGGGGCAACTTTCAATCCACACTCTGCCAACACACCAAAGCGTTTTTGTGTTCCAAAAAAATAGCTTGCCCCCAACGGTAATGAACAAGTAAAATTATTACTTGCCTGATTATAAATAGCTGCGCCTACTCCCAGCCCGCAATATATTACAAATTGCTCTTCGCGAAAAAAATTAAACAACCCGAATAACTCCGGATTTACATATACATTGCTTTCACCACCGACCATATCCACCTGAAAATCAAGTCGAATCTCAGGAGAAAATTTCTTATCTCCATTAAACTTAAATCCAAATGCATTGTTCAGTGGATACACATTTACAGAAGTTTGAGCTCTGCCATTAAAGGCAAATAGGCAAACTGCGACAAGCGCAAAAATTAGTTTTTTAATTGCAATCATAGGTCCATCGGTTTAAATCACGTTGTTTTAAAAAAGCAAAATAATGCAAGGCTTTGGCTTTGGGGCAAACATTTATACTAAATTCGGTCGGACTCATCACATCAGTATATTCAGCAGAAAAAACAGGTTTACCTGCAGAAATATATAAGCTGTAATCGCCTTGTGTATTGGTGTTAAATATATCTTCGGTTAAAGCAAAGTCGAATTTAGTGTAAAGATTGGGCACTAATTCCTCCGTATTTTTTTGTCCGATGCAGAGACCACGGCTATGGGCTTCTTCAATAATCCATGCACAAAAAGCTTCGGTATCTTCCAGCGTTAAATTGAAACCGTTGTTTTCGTACATACCATCCAAATTATCCGGTTCGATGCCATCAAAACCCTTGGCTTTAATCATATCAAAGCGCGATTGAATAAACGGTTTTAGCTTGTCAATTTCACGAATATTTAGAAATTTTTCGTCGGGCCAATCGGGGTAAATGTTGCCAATCACTTCGGCAGGAAGAAATGCTGCATCCGGACGGTAATTCTCTATCGTACCCACCGACACATAAGCAATCACTTTAATGCCTTGTTTGTGAAAAGCATCCACCAACTCCTTGCTGGCAGAGAAGGCATCAATATCTATGATAGCACAATGATAATCTTTCACTTCATCCAAACCAATACTATCTAAGCGCCATTCGAAAGTTTGTCCGATTTGGGGGCAAAAGTAAGTTGTCTCTAACGATTGTTTTTCACAAGAAACCAATGTAAACAAAGCAGTTAAACTTGCTATAAAAAAATTTAATCTCATCAATCAATCTTTAGAATTAGGAGGAGGGTGAATGCACACTTCTCTTTGCAGTAACAATTTCCACTGTCCACACATCCTCGTCAGTATAAGGAAATTGTCGGTGCAAACAATCTTTTTTAGCACATTGATGGCACATGTCGGGAAAACAAGCATCCATATGCACTGTAAAATCTATCGATTCGTGGTAATTTTCTAAAATAACTTCTTTAAGCTTATCGCCTTCTTTGTGTGCTTCCTTGATATTTAAATACCAAGGCACTACTAAATCACAATCAATATGATACCTGTCGCCATATTTCAATAACTTTAGGTTGTGCATTTCCACCCAATTTTCCTGTTTATTTTTCCACAATATATTGGTTAGTTCTTCCACAATTTTAAAATCAGCCCGATCCATTAAATTAGAAGTTGTTTCTTTTAAAATTTTAAAACCTGTATAAATAATAATTCCTCCAAAAATTATAGCAATTACACTATCCAACCACACAATTTTTGTTATCCACAAAAGTATCAAACCAATTACCAAACCTATTGTTGAATAAAAATCGGAATGCAAGTGTTTCCCTCCGGCTACTAATGCGATGGAATTGTGCTTTTTGCCGGTTCTAATACTATACATACCTAACAAATAATTTAGTACTCCTCCGGCTGCTACAATAAAAATACCTACCCCCAATTCCTGAATTTCACTAGGTATAAACAAGCGTTTTACTGCTTCAAAAATGATAATAATGCCGGCTAAAAAAATCAAAAAACCTTCTACAGAAGCAGAAAGCGATTCAACTTTTCCGTGACCAAAAGGATGGTCGGCGTCTTTAGGTTTTAACGACACACTGATACTGTAAACGGTAAGAAAACCCGTTAACACATTTACAATGCTCTCCAACGCATCGGTTAATATCCCTACGGAATTAGTGACATAAAACGCAATAAGTTTTCCTACAAAAATAAGTACCGAAACAGCTACAATACGCTTTTGTACGGTAAGTTTAATTTCCGAATCCTGAATCTCCATCGTTTAATTTTTATCCATGTAAAGCTATGTAAAAGTTGGCAAGAAACAAAAAGAAAGCACATGCTATCATTCTATCAAATTCTTTTCTTTATATCTTGTGTATAACTCCTGCCGTATTCCTTCATTCTACCTACATTTTTTTATATCTTCGTAGTTCATTTCAAAAAGAGTGATTGACTTAGCCACCATAGACCGAATTATTGAAGCAGCGCAAATAGAACAAGTTGTTTCAGATTATGTTACCCTCCGAAAAAGAGGCGTTAACTTAATTGGTCTGTGCCCATTTCACAACGAAAAAACACCTTCGTTTACAGTATCGCCCGCCAAAGGAATCTGTAAATGTTTTGGTTGCGGCAAAGGAGGCAATGCCGTTAATTTTATCATGGAAATAGAGCAACTCAATTACTACGAAGCTCTTAAACACCTTGCTAAAAAATACAATATAGAGGTAGTTGAAAAAGAAATGACTGCAGAACAACTGGCTACCCAAAACGACCGCGAAAGTATGTTGGTAGTAAATGCCTATGCTCAAAAATATTTTTCTACCTTACTGCATGAACATATTGATGGCAAATCAATCGGACTAAGTTATTTCAAAGAGCGAGGTTTTAGCGAGGCTATCATTAAAAAATTTCAATTAGGATATAGCCTCGACCAACGCGATGCGTTTACCCAAGAAGCTATAAAACAAGGCTATAAAAAAGAATATTTAGTAAAAACCGGATTAACGCTCGAAAGCGAAACAGGCAACTCGTTAGCCGATCGTTTTCGTGGAAGGGTTCTATTTCCGGTACATTCTATTTCAGGTAAAATTGTGGCTTTTGGTGGTCGTATTCTGAAAAAAGACGATAAAATGGCGAAGTACCTTAATTCGCCCGAATCAGAAGTGTACCATAAAAGTAACGAATTATACGGAATATTTTTTGCCAAACAAGCCATAGTTAAAAATGACCGCTGCTTTTTAGTAGAAGGCTATACCGATGTTATTTCGATGCATCAATCGGGTATTGAAAATGTGGTAGCCTCATCGGGCACATCGCTCACACAAGGACAAATAAAGCTCATTCACCGTTTTACTCCCAACATTACTGTTATTTACGATGGCGATGCCGCAGGAATAAAAGCCTCTATTCGAGGCATTGATATGTTGTTGGAAGAAGGCATGAACGTAAAAGTAGTCTTATTACCCGAGGGCGAAGACCCCGACTCGTTTGCCAAAAAACAAAACGCCTCCGATTTTATTGCTTACATCGAACAAAACAGCCTCGACTTTATCAGCTTTAAAGCAAAGCTCTTACTTGAAGATGCTGGTAACGACCCGATTAAACGTGCTCATTTAATTACCGATATTGTACGTAGCATCTCAGTTATTCCGGATAATATTATTCGTTCTGTTTACATAAAAGAATGTAGCATTTTAATGAGCATCAACGAAAATGTGTTGTACAACGAAATAAACAAACTAAAAAGAGATGCCCGAGAAAAAGAACTTGGATTAGCCTATAAAGAGAAAAAACATTTTCCACAGGAAAATATACCTATAAACACAACACAAACTGTTGAAAATAACTTCGACCAACAAGAATTAAATTTATTACGTTATGTTGTTCGCTACGGAGAACTAAACTTATTCCCAAAAAAAACGGAGGCAACAACAGAAAACAACCCAACAGTTATAGCCTATATTTGCAACGAATTGGAAGCGGACGAGCTGTCTTTATACAACCCACTGCATGCTTTATTACTCGAAAATGCAAAAAACCAATTGCACCACCCTGATTTTAAAGCCGAAAACCATTTTTTAAAGCATCCAAATCCGGCTATAAGTCAGCTGGCTTTGAACCTTGCCACCGATAAATACACCTTAAGCGCCACTCAAGCCAAACAGTTAGATAAAGAAACCGACCATTTACACCACTTGGTGCCCAAAGCAGTATACGAATTTAAGAACAAAATTATTCTACACAGGATATCCGAAAAAATGCAAGAAATGAAAATAGCCAACGATGAAAAAAATGCTACTCGTATGGACGAATTGATGCATGAACTTAACGCATTAAACGAAGTTAAAAAAGCCCTATCTAAAGAACTCGGAGAAAGAATAATTATAAAATTTTAAAAAAACTGCCAACTTTTTATGCAAATTGCATCTATCTAGTGTAACCAAAAAACAGCCATAATGAAAAAAACTTTAGTATCTCTACTAGCCTCCTCATTGGCACTGGTAAGTATTTCGGCACAAACTGAAAAAGAAATTTCATCGGAACTGAAAAAAGTGGTCGTATTTCCTTACGAGGCACAAGCGTATCGGGAAGCAAAAGTTAATTTGTATGCCGATAAATTGTTGTTAAAATTTACCGGATTATCTCCCAATATTCGCAAAGAAAGCATTCGTGTAGATGGAGACGGCTCGTTTACCATTTTAAATGTAAATTACGAGTTGGATTATATAAATGTTGGTAAAGTAAACCAACGTACAAACAAGTTAAACGAAAAAATAAAAGCCACTAAATTAGAAATTGAAGAAGCTGAAAACAAAGAATTGCTTTTGAAGCAAAAAACAGAGTATTTTCAATCTAACCAAAAACTAAACGATAAAACTGCTCTTACGCCCGAAAGTTTTAAAAACATAAGTGCTTATTATTTAAGTGCTATTGAAGGTATTCGTACAGAAACACTTCAAAATAACAGAAAATTACGCTCCCTTCGAGACTCTCTAACTATTTACAACAAACAGATGGCAGAAATTACCAGCAATACGCAACAACCCACTGGCATTATTACGGTACTTGTCAACTCGAAAGTAGAACGAATGGCTACCGTTAAACTATCGTATTTAGTGGACAATGCTTCGTGGTACCCAACCTACGATATCCGTTTTGAAAGTATTGAAAAACCGTTAAACCTTTCGTACAAAGCCAATATCCAACAAAATACGGGCGAGGATTGGAAAAACGTCAAGCTAAGCCTTTCTACTGCTCAAACGCAACAATCAACACTGGTTCCTACACTTTATCCGTTCTATCTAAATTACTACAATCCGGCTCCTCAACCGGTTTATCGGAAAGCCAAAAGTGCTGTTAATATGGAACCGGACGAAATGGTAGTAATGGGTTATGGTGTGGCTTCAAGCCAACTAAACGATAAAATTAACGGTATGGATGTTTCTATCCCTGAAACCCAAATTTCGCAAAAACAAACCTCCGTAAGCTTTGAGGTAGAGGAGCCCCAATCGGTAAAATCGGAAGGGAAACCGAACCTAATTCGTTTTCGTGAAACAGAAATTCCTTGTACCTATGAATATAAAAGTATCCCCAAACTTTCGGACAAAGTTTATTTAATGGGTAAAATTACAGACTGGTTTAGTTTGGGCTTACAAAGCGGAGAGGTAAACCTGTATTTTGAAAATGCTTTTGTAGGCACCTCTTCTATCAACACACAACAGTTTAACGACACGCTGGATGTATCTTTTGGTGCAGACCAAGGCTTATCTATCAAACGCGATAAAATCAAAGAATTTAACAGCAAATCATTTTTCGGTAATACCAAAAAAGAACAATTGGGCTGGAAAATTACCGTAAAAAACAACAAAGAAGAGAAAGTAACAATTCGCATATTAGACCAACTTCCACTTTCTAAGAACGAAGAAATTAAGGTAGAAGGAATCGAACTTTCAGGCGGAAAATGGAACAAAGAAACGGGTGAAATTGAGTGGAAAGTGGAATTAGCACCAAAACAAAATAAAGAGATTATTCTGAAATATTTGGTACAGTATCCGAAAGGGAAAATTGTGATAACGGACTAGATAAATTGTGTATCTTTACATCCCTATTAATAACTAGTTATGAACCACGGATTTATAAAAGTAGCAGGAGCCATCCCTTCGGTAAAAGTGGCCGATTGCAAATCGAATACAGCAAGCATATTAGGCTTGATTAAACAGGCTGTAAAGGAAGAAGTACAACTAATCTGTTTCCCTGAATTAGCCATTACCGCTTATACTTGTGCCGATTTATTCCATAATCAGCTGTTGCTTGATGAAGCCGAAAAAAGTTTAAGCGATTTATTGGAAGCTACAAAGAATGACTCCATTATATGTATTGTTGGCTTACCGGTAAAATCAAGAAACCAATTATTTAACTCGGCAGCGGTATTTCAGTGGGGAAAGTTATTGGGCATTGTTCCTAAAAACTACTTGGCTTCTTACAACGAATTTTACGAATCACGTTGGTTCTCTTCGGCTCAAGATGCCGTTCGAAAAGAATTGTTTATCTGCGGACAACGAGTTCCATTAGGTAACGATATTCTTTTTAGTAACGATACGCTTACTTTTTCTGTTGAAATTTGCGAAGATTTTTGGACTCCCCTGCCACCAAGCAGTTACCATGCTTTGGCGGGGTCTCAATTGCTATTTAACCTCTCTGCTTCGAACGAACTGATTGGTAAACATACCTACCGCAAACAGCTTATTACACAACAATCAGCACGTTGTATGGCGGGTTATGTGTATGTATCTTCCGGTTTTGGCGAATCGAGCACCGACTTGCTTTTTTCCGGCAACGCCATTGTATGTGAAAACGGAACTATTCTTGCCGAAAACGAACGCTTCTCACTTAAAGAACAATTAGTAATTAACGATATTGATATAGAACGCCTCAGCATCGATCGGCAAAAAAACAGTGGCTTTATGCAAGGCTTATCCACTCAAAAAGGCGACTATAATTTTAGAACAGTGGCATTCGAAATGCCTATTTACAAACGCTTTGTATTAAACCGCGACGTATTCCCGTTTCCATTTATCCCAACCGGTTTGGAGTTAAACGACCGTTGCCACGAGATTTTTAATATCCAAGTAAATGCCTTGGCTACACGTTTACATCACACAGGGATTGATAAATTAGTAATTGGCATTTCCGGAGGTTTAGATTCTACACTGGCTTTGTTGGTTTGCGTAAAAACATGCGATAAATTGGGTATTAACCGAAAAAACATTCAAGGCATTACCATGCCCGGCTTTGGCACTTCAGAAAGAACGTACAATAATGCTATTGAACTGATTACAACCCTTGGTGTATCGCTGCAAGAAATAAGCATCATTGAAGCATGCAACCAGCATTTTAAAGATATAAATCACCAAGGCGAGTTGGACATTACCTACGAAAATGTTCAAGCACGCGAGCGTACCCAAATCCTTATGGACCTTGCCAATCAGCAAAATGCCTTGGTTATTGGCACTGGAGATATGTCGGAACTAGCCTTAGGATGGGCTACCTACAACGGCGACCATATGAGTATGTATGCCGTAAATACAGGCATCCCCAAAACATTGGTGCGATATCTGGTAAAATGGGTAGCCGATAATAAAATAGAGCAAGCGGCAAAAAAAACACTGTTGGATGTGATTGATACTCCTGTTAGTCCTGAGTTATTGCCTACCGATAACAAAGGCAATATTGCTCAAAAAACCGAAGACTTAGTAGGCCCGTATGAGTTACACGACTTCTACTTGTATTATATGTTACGCTTTGGGTTTCGTCCGGCAAAAATTTTCTTTTTAGCCAAGCACGCATTTCGTGGCAAGTACGATGAAGCAGCCCTCAAAAAATGGCTCAAGGTATTTATCAAACGCTTTTTCAGTCAACAATTTAAACGCTCCTGCATGCCCGACGGACCTAAAGTGGGCTCCATAAATCTTTCTCCACGAGGCGATTGGCGTATGCCAAGCGATGCTTCTGCCAAAATGTGGTTGGACGAGGTAGAAAAGTTATAAATTAGAAAAACTTTTTTTAAGATTGCAATTACGTTGCTTTTTATTAATTTTGATGCGGCAAAATTTTATCATTTTGATTTATTTTTAAAGAGAACAGTTTCTCTTTGTTCTTATTTTTGGCAAGTATTACTACTAATGTAAATCTGAAATCCAAAAAAAGATATAATGCACACAACGGTTTAACTTGAATAAAAACTAGTTGTAATTTTATTTTTCGTTATTTTACCTCCAATCAACCGATAACAAATACGCTTTTTTATGTGCGGAATAGCAATGGTTAGGCTCTTAAAGCCACTTGAGTATTACCAAGTAAAATACGGCACTTGGCAATATGGTTTTCAAAAACTGTATTTATTGATGGAAAAGCAACACAACCGAGGACAAGAAGGTGCCGGTATTGCTTCCGTAAAACTCAATGTTGAACCCGGTAAAGAATATATTTCGCGCGAAAGGGCACTAGGCGCCGATGCCATCGACCAACTTTTTTCAAAAGTTAATTCCACCTACTCCAAGTATAACGAAAACCTTATTTCGGACCCCAATTGGGCAAAAGAAAACTTGCCGTTTGCAGGCGAAGTGTATCTTGGTCATTTGCGATACAGTACCACCGGCAGAGATGGCATATCGTATGTACACCCTTTTCTTCGTCGAAATAATTGGAAATCGAACAACCTGATACTTGCCGGAAATTTTAATCTGACCAATGTAGATGAGGTTTTTGATAAATTAGTGTCGCAAGGACAGCATCCGCGTGACTATGGCGATACCTTTATTATGTTAGAACAAATGGGGCATTTTTTGGAACGAGAAGTAGAACATGCCTACCAAGAGTTTGGCAAAACAACCGAACATCTTACCGAAAAAATTGAAAGCTCTTTAAATATCGGCAACATCATTCGTCGCTCTTCTGCTTCGTGGGACGGTGGTTATACTATTTGTGGCATTTTAGGTCATGGCGATTCGTTTGTTTTTCGCGACCCCTGGGGCATTCGTCCCGCATTTTATTACGCCGATGATGAGATTGTAATTGCCGCCAGCGAACGCCCTGTAATACAAACCACTTTAAATATCCCCATAGAATCTGTTCACGAAATCAATCCGGGAGAAGCTTTGATTATTAAAAAAGACGGACGAATCATTTTGGAACAGATTCGTAGACCCGAAAAAGTAACGCCCTGCTCTTTCGAACGCATTTATTTTTCGCGTGGAAGCGATCAAGATATCTATTCCGAACGAAAAAAATTAGGAGAACTGCTTACCCCTCGCATCTTAAAATCTATCGATAATGATTTGGATAATACCGTATTCTCATTTATCCCTAACACTGCAGAAATCGCTTTCTACGGAATGTTTAAAGGCCTGCAAAATAATATGATAGAAGAAAAAAAGAAATTTATACACGACAATAAAGATTCTCTCTCTACAGATGAAATTATTCGCATTTTAAATAAACGTCCACGCATTGAAAAAGTGGCGTTAAAAGACATTAAACTGCGTACCTTTATTGCACAAGATTCCGGTAGAAACGACCTTGCTGCACATGTTTACGATGTTACCTACGGTTCTATTGTACAAGGAAAAGATAATTTAGTGGTTATCGACGATTCAATTGTAAGAGGCACTACCCTAAAACAAAGCATTATCAAAATTCTTGACCGCTTAGGGCCTAAAAAAATTGTAATTGTATCTTCTTCGCCTCAAATACGCTACCCCGATTGTTATGGTATCGACATGTCTCGCATGAGTGAGTTCATTGCCTTTAAAGCAACCATCGAGTTGTTAAACGAAACAGGAAACAAGCATATAATTAACGAAGTGTACAATAAATGTAAAGCACAACAAGCACTTCCTAAAGAACAGTTGGTTAACTATGTGCGAGAAATATACCACCCGTTTACCAACGAACAAATTTCTGCTAAGATAGCAGAAATGCTTACACCAAAAGGAATACACGCAAAGGTAGAAATTGTTTTTCAAGATCTTGAAAGCCTACACCAAGCCTGCCCCAATAATACGGGCGATTGGTATTTTTCGGGCAATTACCCTACTGCCGGTGGAAATCGAGTAGTTAATAATGCCTACATTAATTATATAGAAGGAAAAGATATTCGCTCGTACTAAATTTACTCATTTCCCCTCTTTAGAACCTTTGTTTTATGCTTTACAACATAAAAACACCCAAAAAAAGTGTTAAAATACAATTAACACACTAAAAAATTACCCAAACACAGTCATTTTTCAAAAAAAGTAAAAAATCTTGCTTTCATAATGAAAGAAGTTAAGGTGTTATACCTCCATAAAACACAAATCAATTTTGTCTTTTTGATACCTTTTTTATGTTTTTACTTTACATTATGTTATATTTTTAATTATTTTGATATTTTTTTGTTATATTATTTGCTGTTTTAATATCATTTATTAATTTTACAAAAGAAAATAAGAGCATAAAGAAAGAACTAATTACTTCTTAATTCCGGAATAAAGAAACAAGTTGGCTTCTTTCATCTTATATAATTGTAATTAATAATGTATTAAAACCAAAATCGTATGAAACCCTTAAAAAAAATTACAGCGAAAGTCCTGTTGGGCTTATTATTCATGTCTATTTCTATTACTGCTAGTGCAGGCATTCACGAAACAGCTGAAGAAGAAAAAACTACCGGCTCTTTTACTGCCGGAGCCGATTTAGTAAGCTCTTACGTATGGCGCGGATTTGCTCAAAATCCGGGAGCTAATATACAACCTACCGTTTCTTTTACCTATGGAGGTTTGACAATTGGCGCCTGGGGATCCACAAATTTAATCGGCACGGCCAAAGAAGTTGACTTCTATCTAACTTATGCAGTGGGTGCCTTTTCGGCTACAATAACCGATTACAACTGGCTATTTACGCAATCGTACTTTAATTACGACCCCTTAACTACCGACCATGTATACGAGTTGTCGTTAAACTTTGCAGGGGTGGAAAAATTTCCACTGAGTGTTTCTGTTAATACCATGTTGCTGGGAGCCGACTTAAATTCAGTAGGCGAACAAGGACTCTCAAGCTATGTTGAATTGGCCTATCCAATTCTTCCTAATGCTAAACTTTTTGTAGGAGGTCTTTTAATCAGCGATGGAGCATCAAATGCCTATGGTTTTGGCAACGAAGGATTTAACATTACCAATATCGGATTTAAAGCAAGCAAAGAAATCAAATTCAGCGAAAACTTTAGCCTCCCTGTGTATGGTGTGATTGGTATCAATCCGGGAACAGAAGATGCCTATTTAGTAGCCGGCATCACCTTTTAATAATCAATTAAAATAATAAAAATCTCTATCGGCTTCGGAATTTTTTTCCGAAGCCGAATGGAGAATCACATTCAAAATTTAACCATAAAAGTTATGAAAAAAATTGATGCGATTATCCGCAAAACAAAATTCGACGATGTCAGGGAAGCTTTAAATAACATCGATATCGAATGGTATTCTTACTACGAAGTGAGGGGTGTTGGAAAGGCAAAACAAAGTCGCATATACCGTGGAATAGAATACGACACAAGCTATATTGAAAGAATTCTAATCAGCATTATCGTAAGAGACAAAAATGTTACAAAAACGGTAAAAGCAATAGAAGAGGCTGCAAAAACAGGGGAAATTGGCGATGGAAGAATTTTTATTATTCCCGTTGATGATGCAGTAAGAATTAGAACTGGAGAAGCCGGCGACATTGCCTTATACAACGCTGAAAATGAAAAATATTAAAAAAATTAAAAAATTACGATAATGGAAGAACAAATTTTAGAAACAGTCAGAGGGATAGATACCATCTGGCTACTCATTACCGGGTTCTTGGTTATGTTTATGCAACCTGGATTTGCAATGGTCGAAGCTGGTTTTACTCGTTCAAAAAATACAGCTAACATTCTTATGAAAAATTTAATGGACTTTTGTATTGGTTCATTGCTTTATTGGTTTATCGGATACGGAATAATGTATGGCTGGGACTTCACTCTGTTTTCAGGTGGCGATGAAGCTTTAAAAGGATTTGCTGAAGGGTATAATTACCCTGGTTATGCCGACTTATTTTTTCAAACTGTATTTTGTGCTACTGCAGCTACAATTGTATCGGGAGCAATGGCAGAAAGAACTGAATTTAAAGCCTATTTAATCTTTACTATTGTTATTTCAGTAATCATTTATCCTATTTCAGGTCACTGGACTTGGGGTGGCGGTTGGTTAAAAGAAATAGGATTCCATGATTTTGCTGGTTCATCCATTGTACACTCTGTTGGTGGTTGGGTAGGTTTAGCCGGTGCGGCTATTATTGGCCCTCGTATAGGCAAATATGGAAAAGACGGAAAAGCAAAAGCAATACCCGGACATAACTTGTTATTAGGTGCATTAGGGGTATTTATTTTATGGTTCGGATGGTTTGGATTTAACCCAGGCTCTCAACTTGCTGCCTCTGGAACAAGCAATGCAATTGCTATTGGACACATTGCAATTACCACGAACTTAGCAGCTGCTGCTGGAGCAATTACTGCAATGTTAGTTGCTTGGGTTCGATACAAACGTCCTGTATTATCAATCTCTTTAAATGGTGCATTAGCGGGGTTGGTTGGTATTACAGCCGGTTGCGACGCAGTTGATCCTATCGGAGCTGTACTTATTGGGGTAATTGCTGGATTTGTACTCCCTTTTGCAGTAGAATTTTTCGATAAAATTTTGAGGGTTGATGATCCTGTAGGGGCTATTTCAGTACATGGTGTTAGCGGTGCAATTGGAACATTAGCCGTAGGGCTATTTTCAACTTCTGAAGGATTGTTCTACGGACACGGAGCTAGCTTATTAGGCGTACAAGCAATAGGTGTAGCAACATTCTTCGGATGGGCATTTGGCTGTGGTTTAATTTTATTCTTTATATTGAAAAAATTAGGCATCCTAAGGGTATCTAAGACTATTGAAGAAGAAGGTTTGGATGTTTACGAACATGGCGAAACTGCATTTAACTAAGACTAAAAAGTTAAAGAAAGGTTGTCCAAAAAAATTGGACAACCTTTCTCTTTTTTACCCTCTTACCACGACTTCAAATAATTACTTTTTGATATATTTATCTTTATTATGCTTTCTTTTTGATATTTTTTTATTGTTTTAAATGTCTTTTTATTGCATTTAATTTGTTTATATGTATATTATGTAATATCTTTGCGTTGTGTTTATGAGTTCCACTACTAAAATTTATACAAATGAAAAAAATCGAAGCAATTATCCGAGTGTCTAAATTTGAAGATGTAAAGCAAGCGCTTTATGGAGTAGACATACAATGGTTCTCTTACTGGGACATTACCGGTTTGGGAAGAAGTACCGAAGACCAAATTGTACGCGGGCAAGTATTTCAATCGAGTTACATTCAACGCAGAATGCTTTCGATAGTAGTACGCGATCAAAATGCCGAAAAAACAATTAAGGCAATTATGAATGCAGCAAGAACAGGCGAAGCCGGAGACGGTAAAATATTCGTTATGGACATAGAAAATTCCTACCGTATTCGCAACGGAGAAGATGGTCCGGAATCGCTCTATATTAAATAAAATTGTAACACTACTAAAAAATAATTGTCATGAAAAAATATATCATATCCCTTATAGCCTTGCTCACTTTAATTAGTTTGCCGGCATTGGCACAAGAAACTACGATTACTCCGACCATCAACGCAGGAGACACCGCATGGATGATTGTTGCCACAGCATTTGTATTACTTATGTCTATTCCCGGACTTGCCTTATTTTATGGAGGTTTGGTTCGTAGAAAAAACGTACTGAGCGTGTTTATGCAAGTATTTATATTGGTTGCCGTTATCAGTATTGAATGGGTTATGTTTGGCTACAGCAACGCCTTTGGGAGCAACTCAATAGAAGCGCTTAAACCATTTATCGGTGGATTTGACTGGGCTTTCTTAAAAAACATCAACATCAGCGATTTAAGTCCTTATTTTATTTCTCATTCTCAACCAACAGCAGATGGTGGAACCATAGGAACAATCCCTCACGTAGTGTTTATTATGTTCCAATGTATGTTTGCTATTATTACCCCCGCACTTATTATTGGAGCCTTTGCCGAACGCATCAAGTTTAAAGGATTTTTGTTGTTCAGTTTGCTTTGGGCAATACTAGTGTATAACCCTGTGGCACATTGGGTTTGGAGTGGCGATGGCTGGTTGTTTAAAATGGGGGCACTCGACTTTGCCGGAGGTGCGGTAGTGCACATTAATGCGGGTATAGCTGCTCTTGTTACAGCCATTATGTTAGGCAAACGTCGTGATTATAAAGGGCATGCTCTACCACCACACAACATTCCATTTGTTGCTATTGGAGCCGCTTTACTGTGGTTTGGATGGATGGGATTCAATGCGGGTAGCGGATTGGCTGCCGACGGTTTAGCCGGAAGTGCATTTATGGTAACTCATATTGCAGCAGCTACAGCAGCATTAACATGGGCTATTCTCGATTGGATTGTTGGCAAAAAACCTACCGTAGTAGGTATTAGTACCGGTGCTGTTGCCGGCTTGGTTGCCATTACTCCCGCAGCAGGTTTTGTAGATATAAGCGGAGCTTTGCTCATCGGCTTACTCGTATCGTTAATCTGTTTCTTTATGGTTGCTATTGTAAAACCAAAATTGGGTTACGACGATTCGTTAGATGCTTTTGGAGTACATGGTATTGGCGGTATTATCGGAGCTTTAGCTACCGGACTATTTGCTTCGCCTGCTATCCAAGCAGCCTATAGTGGCGGGTTTTATGGCAACTGGAGTCAGTTCGGCATACAAGCAATCTCTGTCATTGCAACCATAGCATTTTCGGGCATTATGACTTACATTCTATTTAAAATTACCGATAAATTGGTAGGCATAAGAGCTAGCGACAAAGACGAAGCAATTGGTTTAGATGAATCAATGCACAACGAAACAGCTTACACTACTTTCGATTAATACCTTACAACTTTTTATAGGGAAGAGGAATAACATGTACTTAAAAATTCCTCTTCCCTTCTTAAAAAAACATGCCGCACAACATAAAATAAGTGTTAAAAAATGAGTAATGGGTTGTTTTAAACTTCAAGATATGCAAAAAGACAGCTATTTGGACAATAAATTTTAATCTATATTTATTTTTTACTATCTAAATGACATTTTGAAATACACCATTTACTAAAAAATCTTTTATAGAATTAAACATTTTGACATTTTTACTTGTTATAATATTACACTTTGATATTTTTTACATCTTTTTTATAATTTATTTCTGTTTTTTTCCAGTTAATAAAAACACTTTTTATATTTGTAAAGCATGATTAATAAAAATTTATTCAAATTATACTAACACTAACTCTTTTATAAAAAAGAGTTACTAAAAAACGTATCTGTTATGTCAACATTAAGATTTAATGCAGTAGAAGAGGCCTTTAAAAAGAAGGCTTTGCAAGTTTCTGCTCCGGGAAAATTAACTTCCGAATACTATGGGAAATATGTTTTTACCCGCTCAACCATGGCGAGGTACCTATCTAAAGACACTTTAAAAGCATTGAAAAATGCCATAGATAAAGGCGAAACATTAGGATTAAGTACCGCCGATGAAGTTGCTTCGGGCATGAAAATGTGGGCAATGGAATTAGGCGCAACTCACTATACGCACTGGTTTCAGCCTTTAACCGACGGAACTGCAGAAAAACATGATTCGTTTATCGACTATGATGGCGGTCCCGGAGAAAGCATTATCGAAAACTTTTCGGGCAAATTATTGGCTCAACAAGAACCGGATGCTTCTTCTTTTCCTAATGGAGGCATACGCAGTACTTTTGAAGCCCGCGGATATACCGCATGGGATCCTTCTTCACCCGCATTTGTGGTTGACGACACCCTTTGTATCCCTACTATATTTATTTCCTATACAGGCGAATCGCTCGATTTAAAAGCCCCTTTATTAAAAGCTATCAACGCTGTTGATAAAGCAGCTACAGCGGTGTGCCAACTATTCGATCCCAGAGTAAAAAAAGTAACCGCTTACTTAGGCTGGGAACAAGAATATTTCTTAATTGACGAAGGCTTGTATGCTACTCGTCCGGATTTATTACTAACCGGCAGAACCTTAATGGGGCACGAATCGGCCAAGAATCAGCAATTAGACGACCATTATTTTGGAGCTGTACCTTCGCGTGTGGCTGCCTATATGAAAGATATTGAGTTTGAAGGCTACAAATACGGCATTCCATTAAAAACCCGACACAATGAAGTGGCTCCTAACCAATTTGAATTGGCTCCTATTTTCGGAGAATGTAACTTGTCGGTCGACCAAAACTTATTGATTATGTCCATTATGAAAAAAGTGGCACGCCGTCATGGTTTTCGATTACTCCTACATGAAAAACCTTTTGCAGGTATCAATGGGTCGGGTAAACACAATAACTGGTCGCTCGGAACTGATACCGGCGTAGGATTATTAACTCCGGGAAAAACTCCCGAAGAAAACTTGCAATTTGTTACCTTTTTGGTAAACATCTTAATGGCGGTACACAAACACAATGCCTTGTTAAAAGCATCTATCATGACCGCTCAAAACGCACACCGTTTGGGCGCCAACGAAGCACCTCCTGCTATTGTATCAGCTTTCTTGGGGACACAACTAACTCAAATACTGGATAAATTAGAAAACAGTAACAGCGAAGAAGCCATCGTAATGGGCGATAAAAAGAAACTTAGTTTGGGTATTGGTCACCTACCTGAAGTGTTTTTGGACAATACCGACCGTAACCGCACTTCTCCTTTTGCGTTTACAGGAAACCGTTTTGAGTTCCGTGCCGTAGGCTCATCGGCCAACTGCTCCTCTGCAATGGCAGCTTTAAACACAGCCGTTGCTGCTCAATTAATTGAATTCAAAGCCGAAGTGGATAAAAAAATGCACGCAGGCAGTACCAAAGAAAAAGCCATTTTCGACGTTATTAAAGCCTATATCAAAGCCTCTAAAGCTATCCGCTTTGATGGAAACGGATACAGCGAAGAATGGAAAAAAGAAGCCGCTAAACGTGGATTAGATTGCGAAACCAGTGTGCCTAAAATTATTGAAGCCTATACTTCTAAACAAAGCATTGAGTTGTTTACCAAAACCGGCGTACTCAGCGAAGTAGAATTACATGCTCGTAACGAAGTAAAATGGGAAACA
>JAFGVL010000080.1 GCA_016938015.1 Paludibacteraceae bacterium | reverse complement strand
TGCACGCGCCAAACGAAATGCCAAGTTACCAATGGTAAGCATAAATGCTTTCGGACGTTTTGCTGCTTTTTCGGTAGATAAACGAAGGGTTTCGAATTGATCTCCTCCACGGTTAAATGTTAGTGTTTGTATGGTTGCTTCAGCGTGACTTGCTTTTTGTGCCAAAGTTTCTATTTTTGAAGCGGCTTGTTCGTTAAAATTAGGGTATTGATTAGTACCTAATAAAATTTCTTTACGACTAGCAATTGCATTGGCGCGAGTTGTAGAGGATGTTTGAATTTCTGCTTGAATAAAGCCTTCTTTTACAGCGGCATAAAAACCACCCTTTTCTTCCACTTTCAAAAAATTACTCCATGCTTCTTGTGCAAGCGCAACCGTTAGGTTTTCTATATAATAAGAACCGGCTGATGGATCAACAATTTTATCGAAATGACATTCTTCTTTCAATAACAATTGCTGGTTACGTGCAATTCGTTCCGAAATATCATCGGAAGTTTTATACGATTTATCAAAAGGCAATACAGTTAACGAATCAACACCGGCAAGCGTAGCCGACATGGCTTCTGTTTGCGAACGAAGCAAGTTTACGTGTGCATCAAAAATGGTTTGGTTCCATTCTGATGTAATGGCATGAATAGTCATTTTGGCTGACTCTTTATCGGCTTGATAGGCATCCACAATTTTCGCCCATAACAAACGAGCGGCTCTAAATTTGGCAATTTCCATAAAATAGTTTGCACCAACCCCGAAATTAAATTTTATTTTTTTAGCAACTAAGGCTGCAGGAAGTCCTGCTTCTGTAAGTTGCTGCATATATTCGTTACCATACGCCAAGCCAAAACCTAACTCTTGCGCTAAATAAGAACCGGCATTGTTGAAGATATATGGATTAACGCCTAAAACTCGTAATTTGGGGAGCGACTCGGCAGCTTTTAAGACTTCATTAAAAAGAATTACAATAGTTTTATAAGGTTCTGCCGTATGATAAGATTCTTTGCAAGTTTGAGTACCAATATTCAAATCATTTTCAGCATCTTGTCCTTTTTCCAACATACGTTTAAAAGGATCAAAGTTTACCGAACCTTCCACTTTAAGAGGGTCGATATTGTTTTTCTTCACATAATCGGCTAATAGAGTAATTGCTTTAGCAGCATCTCTATAACAAGTTCTAATGTTAAGCTCAATACATTCTATACTAATACCTTTTAATAAAGCATCAATAGTTTGAGAACTTACTAACTCTGAAGAAATAATAAAGCCTAAGGAATTAACACCCTTATTTAATACCTCGAGTGCTTTTTTATTGGCATCGGCAGCATTTGCCACTTCAATTTCCTGACGTACCAACCAAGCATTTGTTGTTTTGGTACCACGCACATACGGAAACTCTCCGGGTAAAGAATCGGTAGTGGCTAAGCCTTCAATATCTTCACTACGATAAAATGGTTTTACCTTAAATCCCTCGTTAGTTTTCCAAACAAGTTTTTTATCAAAGTCGGCTCCTTTTAAGTCGGCTGTAACTTTTTCCATCCATTGCTCGGTGCTTACCGGAGGAAACTCTGTAAATAGTTTTTGTCTACTCGCTGCCATATTATTTAGTACTAGTTATTTTTTTTAAAGGCACAAATTTACATCTTTCAAATGATTTAAGTCCTAAATTAAAGAAATTTTTAGTTATTTGTGGCTTTAAAAATGTTAATAAAAAATCCTATCGGGAAAACCGATAGGATTAAAATCAATTTATACTTACCTCAACTTAATTTATATCGTAATTAAGCTTCGTATTTGTAAGTTCTTTTTTCGAATATATCCTTTTAAATAGAATAGAAGCATATCCTGTTCTTTTGGAAAATTGACGAAAAGTTTCATTCCGCCAGTCCATATCAGAATCCCAAAAAGATTTAGGAGAAATATAGCAATAAGTACTTTCAACCACACTACTGCTTGTATTTTCTTTAGCCTTTTCATCCAATATGATTGGAGCTATATAAGTTATATTGCGTGATTTACATATATCACGAAGTATTGCTGTTATCTTATTAAATTGATGATTGAATTCTTGTTGTTTTTCTATGTGGTTTATAATACCTCCGATATCTTGTAATGGTCGCACCTGAAGGATATCAATAGCAAAAGAATCATACACATCAAAAAAATGATTCAATTCAACAAGATTTAGTTCATTGACGGTATAATTTACTCGAATATTAAAATGAGGGTATTGTTTCTTGGCTTCGGTTAATAACTGCATAACTTCAATAAATTTATCGTATGAAGCTTGCTGCATTAAATTTTCATAAGTAGATTTTTCCACCCCATGTAAAGAAATTGTAAATTCATTTAATCCTGCTTCGAGTAAACGATAAATTTCTTCTTTAGTCAATAAATTAGCATTTGTTGTAAATGAAATATACGGAACTTTAAATTGCTTTGCCAAACTTATAATTTCCACATTATGCTTATATAATGTTGGTTCAGCACCACAGCCAATTTGTAATTTCAATGCTTGTTTAAAAATAACTTCAGCTACACGAGGTAAATCTTCGGGATTAAAATTTCCTTTCATTTCTTTCCGTTTTACTTCATTACTAAAATAACACATTTTACAACGTAGATTACAGCCTAATACAGGGTCGAAAAAAACAACCATGTATCGTTTATTTAAAATATGCAATAGCCAAATCCCCATATTCCTTATTATAGGGCTTTTAATAAATCTATTAAGCTTAAGAAGTTGGTATATATTCATTGATTATTTAGTATAGGAATAATTAAATGAATAAACCCTGCCAAATAATTACTGACAGGATTTAAATAGTGCGCAAGATGAGACTCGAACTCACACAGGCTTTCGCCCACTACCCCCTCAAAGTAGCGTGTATACCAATTTCACCACTTGCGCAAACTGTTTTTTTTATTAAAAACCTTACAAAATTAAACCAAAAATATCAGATTGCCAATTTTTCAGCTCATCCTATTTTTATAATCTTCGTAACCAAAAGTGCGTATTAATTTAAATTGATTATTGCTTGTCCAAAGTCCGATGGAAGGATGCGTAACGCCATTAAACATAGTAGTTTTTACCAAGGTATAGTGAATCATATCTAAAAAAACAATTCTATCGCCCAGCTGTAACTCTTTACTAAACGACCAATCGCCAACAAAATCGCCCGACAAACAACTGTTTCCTCCCATGCGATAGGCTTTCTTTCCTGGAACAGCATCTGTTGCTCCAAGGATATTCGGCTTATAAGGCATTTCCAAGCAATCGGGCATGTGGCAGGCAAAAGAGACATCGAGCATAGCCGTAGTAATGCCGTTATTTTCTACTATATCTTGCACCGTAGCAAGCAACTCGCCTGTTTGCCACACAAAAGCAGCTCCGGGTTCAAGTATTATTTGCAAATGCGGGTATTTTGCTTTGAAATTTTTCAACAAGCCAATAAAATGCTCCACGTTATATCCCTCACGAGTCATTAAATGCCCGCCGCCCATATTTAACCACTTAATTTGTGAAAAAAATTTCCCAAACTTGGTTTCTACAGCAGCTAAAGTTTGTTCTAAATCGAACGAATCGGATTCGCACAAGGTATGAAAGTGCAAACCCTCAACGCCTTCGGGCAATTTATCCCCCAACAAATCGGCCACTACACCCAAACGAGAACCCTTTGCACAAGGGTTATACAAATCGGTTTCTACACCCGAAAACTCCGGATTAATGCGTAATCCACAAGAAACAACTTGTTTTGAAGCTCTTATTTGAGGATAAAAACGGTTAAATTGCGTGATAGAATTAAAGGTAATATGACTGCTGCAAGCCATTATTTGCTGAAATTCTTTATCGGTGTAAACAGGTGCATAGGTATGCGCCAAAGTACCCATTTCTTGTTTGGCTAGTAGGGCTTCCGACAAAGAACTAGCGGTTGTATGCGAAATGTATTCTTTTATAATTGGAAAAACAGACCACATGGCAAACGCTTTGAACGCCATAATAATTTCTACCCCTGTAGCATTCTTTACCGATTGAATTAAAGAAAGGTTTTTGCGTAATCGGTTTTCGTCAAGCACAAAACAAGGCGAAGGTATTGTTGTATAGTCTATCATTTATTTTTTTCTTTGGTGTATTTCTTCCCAACCTAACCTAAAACGAACAGGTATAGACATTTCCGAACACACGTTTACTCCGTTGATAGTGGCAGGACGCCACACAGGCATGAGCTTAAAAGCTTTTACCACTTCTAAATCCAAACAAGGCGCAACCGTTTGCTGTATTTCAATATTCCACAAATTTCCTAATCGATCTACCGTAAAAGAAACCAGCACTATTCCTTCATAACTGTTTGCACCACACTCCCACTTTAAATTTTTATAAATAAACCGGTACATGGCATCTATTCCCTCTGCATATTCGGCCAAAGATGTAAGCTGATCATTTTTATAGACATGATTACACAATGGGAAAGGAGGTTTTTCGGCATGAAGTGCGAAAAAAGGAAAAAGGAAAAAAAGAACTATATACTTTTTAATCATCCAAAGCTGTTTACTTACTAATCTATACTCCTTATTTACAGCGAATTATTCTGACAAATGAAAACCTATAATCAAAGAACTTTTCATAGAAGCCGGTTGATTTCCATATTTTCCGGGTATCCAGTTAGGCATTTTTTTTACTACACGAATAGCTTCGGCATCAAGACTCGGATACAAACTTTTAACCACTTCTACATTTGATATAGCTCCATCCATTCCTACTGTAAATTTAAGCAGCACATCTCCCTGAATGCCTTTTTCTTTAGCATCGGCAGGATATTTCATATTTTGATGAATAAATTTGAACATGGCTTGTTTTCCCCCATTATATTCGGGAGCCTTTTTTTCGGAAGTAAAATCTAATTGTTGTTCGGCCATGGGAGGAATAGGATTGTTTGTTGTTTTTCCTTTTCTGTCACTTTGTTGAGCCATAAGCAACAACACACACATACAACACACAACAAGCAGTACTAATTTTTTCATAGATTAATGTTTTATTATGTCTTTACAACTGATTAGCTGTTATTTGGTATCCAACACACAGTCGTAACCAAATTTAATAGGAAACGAATAACGGTTGTGTACTTTTTTACCGTTCAAAACAGCAGGTTTCCATGCGGGCATTATACTCACTAAACGAACAGCTTCTTTAT
>JAFGVL010000079.1 GCA_016938015.1 Paludibacteraceae bacterium | reverse complement strand
TTTTAATGATTCTCCATCGGGTGGCATTTTATTGTTGTTGCCCGAAATTAAATCGATGCGGCTTTCACGTATGTCGTAAATTTGTTTGGCGGCATTTTCGGCCATTTTTGCTACCGAATTTGCTACCAACTGATCTTCTGTGAGTACTGTGTTTAGTATAAAAGCATTTTCTTCTTTATTTTTTTGAAAAGAGGTAGCTATTTCTTCTGTTTTTTGTTCATCTTGGTTAATACTTGTGTTAATAGCACATATAACGCCTTTTTTGTTCAATAAAATGGAAGCCTTTTTATCTAACTGAAAAGTTCTGTTTGGGTCGGCTATACCTTTGCTTTTAATAGCAACAGCAGAAATCTCGTAGATTGTTTTAATTTCTGTAACAACATTTTTTAAAGCTAAATAATGTTCTGCATATTGAAAATAAGGCCCCGGTTGTTGGATTAATTTTGTAATTTCTACTTCAACAACCAGTACAGTTTTGGGTAAGGAATACACTACAGAAGGGGAGTTGTTTTTTTCTTTTGTTTTCTTTTTGGCGCCAACAACAGAAGTAGTTAAAACCAATAAGCAAAATAACCAAATACATTTTTTCATCAGAAAATAGTTGTTTTAAAGTTGTTCAATAATATCTCCAGCAATCATTGCCGATTGCCCTTTTAGTTGTGCGGCTTTATCTCCTGCAGCACCGTGTGTGTATACACCTAAAATGGCACTTTCTTTAGGGGTGTAGCCTTGAGCCAGTAAGGATAAAATAATGCCGCATAAAATATCGCCACTACCTCCTTTAGCCATACCTGCATTGCCTGTTGAGTTGAAATATACAGAGCCATCCGGACAAACAATGGCTGTATGTGCTCCTTTTAGCACCACAAATATACGGTATTTTTTACTAAAACTAAGAGCGATTGTTAGTTGATGAAACCGATTTTTGTAGGATTCCGTTAGTCGCTCAAATTCTTTGGGGTGAGGGGTAATTATAGTTTGAGGAGGAATTAAAGACAACCACTCGGGGTGTAACGAGAGTATATTTAGTGCATCGGCATCTAAAACGAGTGCTTGTGTAGCGTTTTCTAAAATATGTTTTAATACCTTGGCTGTAGTTGGTTCTGTACCCAATCCGCATCCTATTCCAATAGCTGAATAGGGAGTAAGTTCTTCATTTAGCATACTTATATAAGAATGGTCTTTATCCGGAAAACACATCGCTTCGGGGGCAGTGGTTTGAAGAATATTTACACCACATTCGGGTATGTGTGCAGTTAGTAATCCTACTCCCGAACGTAAACAAGCACGTGAAGCTAGTACAGCAGCACCCATTTTGCCATAACTTCCGCCTATAAATAAAGCATGTCCGTAGTTGCCTTTGTGCGAAAATTTGGAGCGTTTTTTTTGTGGCGGTATACTTTGGCTGTCAACAAAATAATAGGGAGAATTTGTTTGTTCTATACCAAGCGGATGCAAGCCTATGTCAATAATATGCCAGTTGCCTACAAATAGTTCGTTTTCGGGCAGTAAAAAAGCAATTTTTGGAAATTGAATGGTAAGAGTAATTGTTGCTTTTACAATATTTTCAGGATTATTGTGGGTGTTATCTTCTCCAAAAAGTCCGGATGGGATATCAATTGAAATTACAGTTGCATTAGCTTTATTTATTTGTTTTACTACATCGGCATATAGTCCTTCTAATGGGCGATTGAGCCCGGAACCAAAGAGAGCGTCGATGATGACGGCGGGGGTGGCGTTCAGTAGAGACTCAATGCTTTGCGTCTCTTTTTTTGTTTTTTTTTTGTTTTCAAAAGACGCACAGCCGTGCGTCTCTACAATTTTTACCTTACCCTGTTCCTTCAACCGTTTTAAATTCACTTCGCAATCGGCAGATAATTTGCCACCATCGCTTATTAATAATACCTCCACCTCAAAACCGCAAGTGGCTAACAGACGGGCTACAGCCAAACCATCTCCTCCATTATTGCCTGCTCCTGCTACTACCAAAACAGCTTGAGGCTTCTCGAAGTATTGCAGTAACCAATCAGTAATAGCAACGGAAGCTCTTTCCATTAACTGTATGGAAGAAATGGGCTCGTGTGTTATTGTGTATGCATCGAGCTGTTTTATTTGTTTAGTAGTAAAGAGTTTCATTAATTATAATTGTTTGATAAATTGTTTTTTAAAATCAATTTCTTTGCCTTTTAAATGAATGATATATACGCCACTTTGCCATGTTTTATCGAGCTCAATTTTAATTTGGTTTTCAATAACAAGTTTATTTTCGGTAAATAATACATTTCCTGTAGCCGAAAAAATGGTGATTTGTACAATGGATAAATCTATCAACTGAGGGCTTTCAATTTGTAAAAAATCGGAAGCGGGTTGCGGATACAATGTAAAGGATTCATTTGTAGAGTAAAACTCATTAATGTTTATGTAAAAATTACCTTCTGCACCATTGTTGCTCCCGTCAAACTGAAGCCAGTAGTTTTTTTCGGGACTTAAAGTTGCTATTATGCGTGCGTTGGTATTTCGTGAAGTACTGTTATCGTTAGCAGCTAATAAAGCATACTCTCCGGATAATAAATTTTTACTTGAATCGGCTTCGTATAATGCAATTTGACCGTCTATTCCTTCTGTGGTAATTTCTGCCGACATTTTTTTTGTTGCTTTTATACTAAACCAAACACTGTTGTTTAATGTGCAAAGTCCGGACTTGTTTTCGTCGCACCAACACATATTCGAAATACATGAAACACAAGTTGGGTAAGGCTCATTTTGTTCTACTGTAGCGCAACGGTTGGTAAAAGGGCCATTCTTGCCCATGTTTAATCCTTTAGCCGATGAAATATTATCGTTTTCGGGTTGAATAAGTTCGTAAGAAAAATACATCGAATCGATACAAGTTCCTTGAATTCCCTTTAAATAACCACTTAAAGTTGTAGTCGATGAAATGGGATGGAGATTATTCCTTGTTACTGTTATTTCCGAATTACTTGAAGGAGTGACATTGAAGAATGAACCGATAGAATCGGTTAAATCACACGAATACTCGTTTGCGCCTTTTAAGTAAAATAAAACGGTATCCGCATTACCCAAACAGCTTCCGGTTTCGATATCCGATTCGTAGGTAAGTGTTATGGTAGAACCTACATTGACTATTCCTTGGATGGTTAACGAATCTTTTGCGGCAAAATTTCCTACTACTAATTTTGCCGCATACTCTCCTGCATTATTAAAGCTTACAGTGGGGTGTTGAGAGTTTTTGTTGCTGCCATTTACAAAACTATAGCTGTTAGGATAAAAAGTCCATTCCCACCAAGTGGCATCAAATAAAGAAGAGTCTCTAAATTGTATAGGTGCATTTAAGCAAATACTGTAGTTTGGTGTGTAAAAATCGGCATCGGGTGAGTTATTAGGAGGGAAATAGCCATCCATAAAAACTGTATTGGAGTTTTTTGCCAATATGCTTTTGAGGGTACTGTAACTGTCGTTTTTAACCGTCCACGAATAGTTCAATTTACCATAATAATCAATATTATCTACCCCTCCGTGCAACTGACCGATAATTCGTTTATCCTGATTAAAAAGAGGAGAGCCGGAAGAGCCTCCGGCAGTTTCGCCTTTATCAAAAACAACTTTCCAATGGCTGTTAGTAGGACTAACATTGATGTTTTCCCACATAAGTAAACTGCCGTATGAAACGGGCGGGTTGTTATCGATAGAAATCATTTTTGTTTTACCTAATGGATGATGAATACCAACTGATTTTGTTGGGTTATCCGATAAATCCCAGCCTGCGTAAAAGGGCTGATAATTGGGGGGGGGAGTGGTGTTAAAACGCAATAAGGTAAAATCGGAGCTTGCATCGGTAGTTTCGAGTAGAGAGCCACTCAAGGTTTGTAAAGTTCTTCTGGCTAAACCACAGGCTAGCGTTTCGTAATTAAAATAGGCTACCACAGTAGTCGCTACCGAAGCTTCACTAACACAATGGCTGGCGGTAAGAAAATAAGGCGTTCCATCGTTATTGCTATTGTTTATAAGTGCGCCACTACACATATATCCCGATCCGTCTTTTATAAATGTATATTTACATACGGCATGTTTTTCTAATTGCCAGTCTTTTCCTTCGTCACAGTTAATATCTATATACGGACTTTCATCAGTTGTTTCGGAAGAAGTAAGCAGTTCGTGTACGTTTTTATAGGCTTGTGCTATTTGAGTAATTTTTAGCATAGCCACTGTTGCTGCATCGAACGGTTCAAAATATTCTAGAACAAGGGAGTTGCCCGGAAAATCAGCAATGATAAAAGTACTGTCTTTAGTGCTATTTTTTTGAGTAAAGGCACCGTAAATAATTGAATAATCAGAATTGTACAAAAATAAGGTAGCTCCTGCGGGGATGATGAATTTTGAAAAGAAAACTTGTAGTGACAAAGCACTATCGGAAACTATTCTGAGTCGCCAGGTAGTACCCAAATCAACTTCTGATTGTAAGCCTATTTCTTTTAAATTGACAGCTGTATTTTGAACCACGCTGTATTGTAGGGGTGTTCCGTTTAACAAACTTGCGCTACGGAGTTGTTGCGGGAGTATTGTTTGAAGTTTAAATTCAGGGATTACGGTTGACGAACGTAGATTATTTGCGTTAAAGCTAAACGGTAATCCACCTTCTGATAGTTGAGAAAATACTGTAGCCACAGGAAGTAGTAACAGCAAACAGCAAATAAATAGGGTTTTTTTCATGAGATTGATGCGTCAAATAGAGCAAAACAAATATAAAAACTTTTCTTCATCCATCATCATTTGTAATTCATATTCTCTATTTTTGTCCAACTTATTAAAATAACCATGATAAATAAACTAGGCCATCCTAAAGGTTTGTATCTTTTATTTACTGTTGAAATGTGGGAGCGTTTCAGCTATTACGGTATGCGGGCGTTACTTATTTTTTACCTTACCAAAACATGGGTAGAGGGAGGTTTGGGTATCGACGAACAAACCGGAAATTTGATATACGGATTTTTTACCGGATTTGTTTATTTTACGCCGATTATTGGCGGTTGGATCGCCGATAAGTATTTAGGACAGCGAAAATCTATCAGTATTGGAGCCTTTACAATGATGTTGGGGCAGTTTTGTTTGGCATACGAACAAAGTCACTTCTTTTTATTTTTAGGCTTGGCATTACTAATTATTGGTAATGGGTTTTTTAAACCCAATATATCGGTGTTGGTAGGTCAACTGTACCAACCAAACGATAAAAGAAAAGATGCTGCCTTTACCATTTTTTATATGGGTATTAATTTGGGAGCTTTGATTGCTCCTCTTATAACCGGGTATTTAGCCATCCATTATTCGTATAACTATGGGTTTTTAGCGGCAGGTATAGGGATGCTATTGGGCCAAGTGTTTTTTCTTTCTTTGAGTAATAAATATTTAGGCGATATTGGCAAAAAACCGTCGGTAACTAACCAAAGCAATTATTCCGACAAAGGCAATCAGCCCCTTACTAAAGAAGAAAAAGATAGAACAAAGGTGATTTTTTTCATAGTATTTTTTGTTATTTTCTTTTTTGCCGGATTTGAGCAGGCAGGTAGTTCTTTTTCTTTGTACACCGAGAAATATATACATAGAGATGTTTTCGGATTTACTATTCCGGCCGCATGGTTTCAATCTATCAACCCCTTGTTTATTGTTTTATTAGCGCCACTTTTTACCTTGCTTTGGAATACTCTTGCCAATAAAGATAAAGAACCAAATATCCCTGTTAAAATGGGCTTTGGAATGATATTGTTAGGACTTGGCTTTTTGTTAATGGTAGGTGCTGTAATGCAAAGAGGAGGAGATGTTGCAGATAGTTCAATAAAAGCCAATTTGGCATGGTTGGTATTTGCCTACCTTTTACACACGGTTGGAGAGCTTTGTTTATCGCCTATCGGTTTATCCATGGTATCTAAATTGGCTCCGGTTAAATTAGCCTCTGTATTAATGGGAGTATGGTTAATGAGTAGTTTTGTGGCAAATATTGCTGCCGGATTTCTGGCTTCTTCCGTTTCAAAACTGGGAGCTTTTTCTATTTTTGGTCTTATAGCAGGAGTTTCTGTATGCTTAGGTCTTGTATTATTGCTTATTAACAAGCGTTTGTATGCAATGATGCATTTAAATAAGTAAGATTTTTTTTTCTTCAAGGAATAATTATCTTTGTTTTTCCATTAAAAAGCCATGAATTCTATCCTACAAATCAAAGATAAAAGCTTTGAAATTTCTATCCCTTCGGAAAAGATTTTGAAAGAGGTAAAGCGCATGGCAACACAAATTAATGCAGATTTGGCAACGGCTAATCCACTATTTTTAGTAGTATTGAATGGCGCTTTTATGTTTGCTGCCGATTTAATGAAAGAAGTACATATACCCTGTGAAATTTCTTTTGTAAAACTTTCATCGTATAATGGGGTAAATACAAGCGGAAAAGTAACGGAACTAATCGGGTTAAACGAAGCTCTCAAAGGAAGAACTGTAGTAGTGGTAGAAGATATTGTGGATACCGGCATTACTATGAATAACATTATCAAGCTTTTAACAATAAAGCAACCCAAAGAGTTACGCATTGCTACTTTTTTTTCGAAACCGGATGCATTACAGCAACCCGTTCATTTAGATTATGTTGGAATGCAAATACCCAACGATTTTATTGTAGGTTATGGCTTAGATTACGATGGACTAGGAAGAAACTTAAAAGATGTATATACATTAAAAAGAGATTAACGATTAGAGATAAAAGATGAACTAAATTTGTTTGTCGCTAAACAAAGAATACATTAACAAATAATAAATCATAACATTATGAAGTACATTGTTCTATTTGGCCCTCCGGGTTCTGGTAAAGGCACACAAAGTGAAAATATTATTGAAAAATACGGATACGGACATATTTCTACCGGCGATGTGTTGCGCGCCGAAATGCAAAACAACACTGAGTTGGGTAAAACAGCAAAAGATTTTATTGAAAAAGGTCAATTGGTTCCCGATAGTTTAATTATCGATATGCTTGCCAAAACACTAGACGGATTTAAAACCGCTAAAGGAATTATTTTTGATGGGTTTCCTCGTACCACTGCTCAAGCTGTTGCACTTAAAGAAATGTTGAAGGCTCGTGGTGGCGATGTAAGTGTAATGATTAACTTGATAGTAAGCGAAAAAGAATTGGTTGAACGCTTATTAAATAGAGGAAAAACCTCCGGCCGATCTGACGATAACTTGGAAACAATTCAAAAACGTATTGATACCTACAACAACCAAACAGCTCCGGTAATCGATTATTACAAAGGAGAAGGTAAATTGGCTAATATCGAAGGCATAGGAACAATTGCCGCTATTTTTGAAAAAATTTGCGAAAAAATAGAAGCCGTTTAATTTTCAAAGCGCTTGACGAAAAAAACAACTTATTTTTTTGAGTTTCACATGGCAAGGAAATTGCCTTTTTGAATACAATACACACTAAAAACGATAAACTATGAAACGTAGCCACCTACTAATTTTAATGTCTTTATTATCGGTAAATCTGATATTCGGACAAACCATTCAAGAGGAAGTTAATGCTCACTTGAAAAATCTTCCGTTTACTCCATTCACTATTAAAGTGCCTACTTTTAAAGATAAGGTATACAATATAAAAGATGCCGGTGCAATTGGCGACGGTGTTTTTAAATGTACCAACGCTATTAATTCAACGATTAAAAAATGTTCGGCAGAAGGTGGTGGTAAAGTAATTATCCCTGCCGGTTTATGGTTTACAGGTCCTATTACTATGCAAAGCAATGTGAACCTTCACTTAGAAGCAGGAGCGTTGGTTGTTTTTAGTGCCGAGTTGGCCGATAATCCGTTGGTAGATAACGGCTCCGGAAAATGGTCGCAACCCGCATTAATTAACGGTAGCGATTTAGAAAATATAGCCATTACCGGTAAAGGCGTTTTTAACGGCAACGGTGACGAGTGGCGCCCTGTGAAAAAAGAAAAAATGAATGAGAAAGATTGGAATAAACTTATAAAAACAGGCGAAGTAAGTACCGACGGTAAAATGTGGTATCCTCGTAAAGGAACAATTGAAGCCATTAAGCTCAAAGAAAACATGGATGCCAGTAAAATGACCAAAGCCGATTATGAAAAAATTAGGTTAACCATGCGTTCTTACTTGTTTTGTATTGAAGGGGCAAAGAATATGTTGGTAGAAGGTATTACCTTACAAAATTCTCCACACATAACCAATATGTTGCGTTCTATAGATGGCTTGGTAATGAAAAATGTAACTGTTGTAAATAACTGGTGGAACCAAAATGCTGATGGATTGGATATTAGCCGTTGTCGCAATGTGTTATTATACGATTGTACCGTAAATACGGGCGATGATGGTATTTGCATGAAATCGAGCGGTGGTAAGAAAGGAGAATTTTTATTGGAGAATATAGTCATCAACGATTGTAAAGTTTTCCATGGTCACGGAGCTTTTGTGATAGGTAGTAATACCGATGGAGGTATGCGTAATATCTCGGTTAAAAATTTAACGTGCAGTTGGACAGAAACGGGTCTTCGTTTTAAAACCGGAAAAGGAAGAGCAGGCCGTGTGGAAAATATTTTTATTGATGGCGTGCAAATGAAAGATATCGATAAAGAAGCCATCATATTTGAATTAACTTATGAAGATAAAGGAGCAATTGTAAGCAAAGATTTTAAAGAATCGGATGCTAAGCTGCCTGATTTTGATGGATTTTCAATTAAAAATGTATATTGCAATGGTGCAAAGTCGGCTATTTCTATAGGTAAAAGTGCCGAGGCTGTTATTAAAAATGTAATATTTGAAAACTTAATTATTAATGCAGATCAAGGTGTATCAGCTTATTCTTCAGAAGGAATTACCTTTGATAATGTGCAAATTATTAGTCCTTTAAAACAACTTTATATGTTGAAAGACACTAAAAATATTACGTTTAAAAACATGAAAAATATTCCGGCTGAAGGAGCTGTTGTAAAAGTAATGGGAGCCGGCGTTAAAAATATTGTAGTAGAAAATTCTGCTATTAAATCATCGCAGGTAGAAATGTTGAACGATGCCCCTGCCACTGAATTAAAAATTAAATAGAGCAACACAACTGGTATAAAAAAACCGTTGCCTGTTTTGGGCAACGGTTTTTTTATAAGCTGTAATTATTAAAATCCGCAAGCTTCTTTACAAGTAGAAAGCGGGAAAATGCAAAACCGTAAAGCAAGCATGGCATCTTGATAGTTTCCTTTAAAAGGATATGAAAAACTAAGTGAAATATCCATATTTCTAGCTATTTTATTTCCTAGTATAACATCAAAAAATCCGATATTTTCTTTTCCTTTACCTAATGCGTCTAACGAAACTCCGCCTCCAACAAATCCTCCTTGTCTACTCGATTTTATTATAAACTGAATAGGAACCATTAAGTAATCATCATTTCTTTCTCCTGTAATGGTTTTTTGATAAACAGCTCCGGTTCTAATGGAGTATCCGTAACCACCGTATTCAATAAGTGGCCCTAAGCCCCCAATTACTTTGAAAGTATCCATTGGTAATGCTTGGTCACCACCAATACCGGCTCCAACTATAGCTCCAAATTTAAATTGAGCTGAAGCAGTAAGTGAAACAAGCAAGGCTATAAGCAAAAAAAGTTTTTTCATGTGTAGTAGATTTAATTAAAAAAACGGTAGCATTTTAAAATGTGATAATTAGCACAAAGATAATTATTTTTAAAAAGTAGGGAGTTTTTAACAGAATATTTATGTTTTTAGTTCAAATTTGTTTTCTAAATTACACATTATTAAGTTATTATCGGTCATAAACCGAATTACTGCCAGAAGTTTATCTTCTTTCTTTTTTATACGCATTACTAACTCCGAAAGAGTCATGGGTTTGATTGAAAGTTGTTCTTTTATACTTGTAGTAATAGCGTTAAATTCTTCTTGCTTTACTTCTTGTTCATTCTTTTTTAAACATATATCACATTGTTGGCAGGGAGGTATATTGGTTTGTCCGAAATAACGTAATAAAAACTGACTTCGGCACACAGACCCTTGGGTGGCATAGCTCAAAAGTTGTTCTGCGCGCTTCTCGTAACGCTCTTTACGTTCGTCGTAAATAACTTTGTTTAACTGAATTTTATCCGTGTCAATTCGGTTGCAGGTATAAATAATAAAGGGTGTTTTTTTTGCAGGAATATAGTGAACAATTCCTAATCGGTTTAACGAAAGGAGTTGTTGATAAATGGTTTCGCGTGTTTGTTTAAGTCGTTGCGCTAACACATCTTCGTTGATATGTGCATATTCTGTAAACAAGCCGGTGTACGAACGCAATAAGAGTTGTATGAGTTGATCTAACTGCGCATTATTGGTTTGAAAAAAATACAACTCATCGCGTTTTATGGTAAAGAGTATTCGCGAAGGATTATCTAATTCATCCGTCAGTTCAAGGTATCCGGCAAGCTCCAGTATTTTTAAACTGTTGTAAGTAGGTAAAATGGATAATTTAAAAATTTTACAAAAATCGATTAAATTAAAAGGATAAACTACCCCTTCTCCTGAACCGACAGCAACCTGAAAATAATGAGCTAATTTTTCGTAAACCGTTCGTATATTTTTTTTATCCGGAAAATTGTCGCTGAGTCTTTTCTTAATTTTTGTACTGTCGCTTTTGTTGTAGATTAAAATGGCATAGGCTTTTTTTTCATCTCTACCTGCTCGTCCGGCTTCTTGAAAGTATGCTTCTAACGAATCGGGCAAATCAAGGTGAATAACCGAACGTACATCGGGTTTGTCTATACCCATACCAAATGCATTTGTAGCAACAATTACCCGTGTTTGGTTTTTTTTCCAGTTGTTTTGACGCAGGTCTTTTTGTTGGTTTGTTAAACCTGCATGATAGTGGGCTGCAGGGATGTTGTTTTCATTTAAAAAGTCCGCTATTTCTTTTGTTTTTTTTCGGTTGCGTACATATACAATGGAAGCTCCCGCAACCTTTTTTAAAATAGTTAAGAGCAAGTGGTTTTTATCTTCAACTTCACGAACAACATAGGCTACATTTTTCCGTTCGAAGCTTTTTTGAAAAACATTTTCCTTAGGAAAATGTAGTTTTAATTGAATGTCTTTTACTACTTCGGGAGTGGCTGTAGCTGTAAGTGCTAATAGAGGTACAGTTGGTAAATGTTCTCTAATTTCGGCTATGCGTAAATAGGAGGGTCGAAAATCGTACCCCCATTGCGAAATGCAGTGCGATTCGTCAACAGCAATCAGGCTTACGTTCATCAGTTTTAAACGAGAAAGAAAAAGCTCCGTTGATAGACGTTCGGGCGAAACGTATAAAAATTTATATCCGCCATACAAGCAGTTATCCAAGGTAACAATAATTTCTTCTTGAGTCATTCCCGAAAAAATAGCGGCAGCTTTTATACGTCGGGCTTTCAAATTTTCCACCTGATCTTTCATCAAAGCGATAAGTGGTGTAATTACCAGGCAGATACCTTCCATTTGCATAGCAGGAACCTGAAAGGTGATAGACTTACCACCTCCGGTAGGCATTAATGCTAAGGTGTCTTTTTTTGCGGCTACAGATTGAATAATATCTTCCTGCAACGAACGAAATTCGTTGTAGCCCCAGTATTCTTTTAGTATGTGCAGGTATTTCTCCATTTTTTGTAAATCGTTTCAAAGTTACAACTATAATCCTTATTTTTGAAAGATTTTAAAAACTGCCTTATTAAAGCATTTAGGTGGTAGAATAAAATTTTGTACCAATTGTTTGTTATTGTAAATTTCTATCAGGCATATCGCGTTTAATGAGAACAAAAATTTTTATACTGCTATTTATTAGTGTAACGCCCTTGGCTTTAGCAACAACTAATTTTAAATATTGGGTAGAATTTACTGATAAAAACAATTCTATTTTTTCGTTGGATGATCCTTCTCATTTTTTGTCGCAAAGAGCTATTGAACGAAGAAATAATCAAGGCATTGCCATTGATTCGACCGATTTACCGGTAAATGACTTTTATATTGATTCGGTTGTGCAAAAAGGAGTTCGGTTAGTTTCTTGCAGTAAATGGCATAATGGGATAACTATTTCTGTTTCAGATACAAGCTGTGTTTCTCAAATAGCTTCATTGCCTTTTGTGAAGCGTATTGAAATGACCTATATCCCTAATTATAAGAAAAAATCGAAGGTAGATGTAAATAATTATCCTACTAAAAAAGTGGGTGCTGCCAACGATGGTTATGGTAATGCTTACGCTCAAATTAATATGCACAACGGAGATTGGCTCCATCAGGCAGGTTATAAAGGAGAGGGTGTTGTAATTGCAGTAATGGATGCAGGGTTTTTAAATGTGAATAACTTAACAGTTTTTAAACAAGCATTTAATAATACACAAATACTTGGTGTAAAAGATTTTGTTCAGCTCAATTCAGATATTTATAAAACGCATTATCACGGATCGCATGTTTTGTCTGTAATGGCTGCTTACGATTATAATAATTTTATAGGTACAGCTCCCGATGCTTCCTATTGGTTGTTTAGAACCGAAGATTCAGAGAGTGAATTTCCTGTTGAGGCAGATAATTTGGTGGCTGCCATAGAATATGCCGATAGTGTTGGAGTAGATATTATTACGGCATCTTTGGGATATTATAATTTTGATAATCCTATTATGAGTTTTACCTATGCAAATATGAACGGTAAAATATGTAGGGCTTCGGTGGCCGAAACTATGGCTGCCAGAAAAGGAATACTGGTAGTAAATAGTGCCGGTAACGAAGGGGCAAACCCTTGGCGATACATTACTGCACCTGCCGATGCCGATAGTGTACTAACAGTAGGCTCTGTAAATACCAATTTAGATAGAAGTCCTTTTAGTGCTTGGGGTCCAACTGCCGATGGTCGCATTAAGCCCACAGTATGTGCTTTAGGAACTAATGTGGCAGTAATTAATACCGAAGGTAATCCTGCTACAAATAGTGGAACTTCTTTAGCTTGCCCTATAATTGCCGGTTTAGCGGCTTGTTTGTGGCAAGCATTGCCCCATTTAACAAATATGGAGTTGTACGATTTAATAGTAAAACACGGCAATCTAAATCAAAAACCCACCTTCGAGCTAGGCTACGGAATACCCGATTTTTATGCTGCTTATACCTATGGAGCAGGTATTTCTCCACTTTTAGCGCTGAGTAAAGAAGAGGTAAACATATATGCCGATTCCACAGAAGAAAATTTGCTCTTGGATGTGAAGCCCTCATTGTTGGTAAATAGAAAAATGTATGTTGTGTTGTTTAATATTAACGGTAAAAAAATTATGTCGGAGAGAATTCGACAAGCACATACCGAAATATCTTTACAAAAATTAAAATCGGGAGTTTATAATGCGCTTATAAAATCCGACAATAC